>DATNMT010000596.1:0-2325 GCA_035602495.1 Bradyrhizobium sp. | reverse complement strand
TGGCGAAGCCACTCGCGAACTGCCATGATGACGTCACGTCAGCTTGTGGGGCACCAACCGGACATGCCGACCACATTGGGCGAAGTCCGGTTTCGAGGGCAAAGCGGAAGTCCCGTCCCAGGGTCGTCAGGACCGTTTTTGACCCCAAGCGGAAGTCGCCCGTCCGCAACACTGTTCAAAACAGATAGAAGCTCCCGATCAGCAGGCCCGCAGAAAAGGACAAAAGACCCAAGGTGCAGACCGACACGAGGCGCACGAGGTTGCGAACCTGCACCTCGAACTCCTCATCCGTTGTATGATCGAACCGAGCTGTCATTGGCGCTGCCCTGCCCAGCAGGCATTGCTCGGATGTATGCACAAATCATGGTGAAGGTGGGGCATTTGCGCCCCGCAGCGATCACGTCAGGCTTGTGGGCTCCCGAGCGGACATTCGGGGCGCGCCCAGCTTGAAATAGAGGCCGCCACTTCCGGTGCTGGCGGCACAAAACGGACATGACGCGATGTCCAACTTGAGTCCGTTATGCGCTCCAAAGCGGACGTCCCCCGATCACTCAGAATTTATGGGTTCGCTTCCGCGCTTACATGCGGTCCGGTTCGATTGACCGCGGCCGCCGCTCACTCCGCGGCGTTGCGGACCTCGGCCTTTTCCGCGCGCACCGCGCAGAACTTGAATTCGGGAATCTTGCCGAACGGATCGAGCGCCGGATTGGTCAGGAGGTTGGCGGCGGCTTCCGCGTAGCAGAACGGCATGAACACCATGTTCTCCGGCACGTCGCGGTCGGAGCGCACTTTGATTTCCACCGCGCCGCGGCGGGTTTCCAGCCGCACCAGATCGCCGGGCCAAACCTTCATCCGCCGCATGTCCTTTGGCGACATGAAGGCGACCGCTTCCGGCTCGATCTGGTCGAGCACCTGCGAGCGCCGCGTCATCGAGCCGGTGTGCCAGTGCTCGAGCACGCGGCCGGTCGAGAGCACCATCGGGTATTCGGCGTCCGGCAATTCGTCCGGCGGCAGCACCCGCGCCGGCACGATCTTGCCGCGGCCGCTCTCGGTCGGAAAACCCGTGGTGAAGATGATCTCGTTGCCCGGCTTAAATGGATCGTCGACCGGATAGGTCACCGCGCCCTCGCGCACCAGCCGCTCCCAGGTGATGTTCTGCAGCGACGGCATCACCTCGGTCATCTCGGTGAAGACGTCGGCCGGGCCGCTGTAATCCCACGGCAGCCCCATGCGTTTGGCGATCTCCTGGATGATCCACAGATCCTGCCGCGCATCGCCCGGCGGCTTTATCACCTCGCGCGCCAGCTGCACGCGGCGGTCGGTATTGGTGAAGGTGCCGGACTTTTCGGCAAACGCCGAGGCCGGCAGGATGACGTCGGCATGAAACGCGGTCTCGGTGACGAACAGATCCTGCACCACCAGATGCTCGAGCTTTGCCAGCGCCTCGCGGGCATGCTGCAGATCGGGGTCGGACATCGCGGGGTTTTCGCCCTCGATGTACATGCCGGTGATCTCGCCCTTGTGGATCGCGGTCATGATCTCGACCACGGTCAGCCCGCGGACGGGATCGAGATCCTGGTGCCAGAGTTTTTCGAACGGCGCGCGCAAATCGGTGCGCCCGACCGGCTGGTAGTCCGGCAGGAACATCGGGATCAGGCCGGCGTCGGAGGCGCCCTGCACGTTGTTCTGGCCGCGCAGCGGATGCAGGCCGGTGCCGGGCCGGCCGACCTGGCCGGTGATCAGCGCGAGCGCGATCAGGCAGCGCGCATTGTCGGTGCCGTGCACATGCTGGCTGATGCCCATGCCCCAGAAGATGATGGAAGCACGCGAGCGCGCATACAGCCGCGCCACTTCGCGTATCGTTTCCGCCGCTATGCCGCAGATCGGCTCCATCTTCTCCGGCGTGAATTCCCTGATGCGCTCCTTCAGATCCTCAAAACCCTCGGTATAGCCGGCGATATATTGCTCGTCGGTGAGACCCTCGGTGATGATGGTGTTGATCATCGCGTTGAGCATCGCGACGTCGCTGCCGGCCTTGAATGCCAGATGCTTGTAGGCGTGGCGCGACAGCGATTGCCCGCGCGGATCCATCACGATCAGCTTGGCGCCGCGTTTTGCAGCGTTCTTGATGAAGGTGGCGGCGACCGGATGGTTCACAGCCGGATTGGCGCCGATCACGATGATGACGTCGGCGTCCATCGCGGCCGCAAACGGCGCCGACACCGCGCCGGAGTTCAGGCCTTCCATCAAGGCAGCGACCGACGAAGCGTGACACAGCCGGGTGCAGTGATCGACGTTGTTGGAGCCGAAGCCGGTGCGCACCAG
>DATNMT010000582.1:0-6241 GCA_035602495.1 Bradyrhizobium sp. | reverse complement strand
CCGTTGTCGATGTCGAGGGTTTCGAAAAATTTCAGCAGCGTGCCGAGCCAGACCGAGCCGCCGCGCGGCACGATCGCGTCGCCGAACACGGTGATGACGATGGAGCCGGTGCGCGAGGGTTCGCGCTTGAGCTGTTCGATGATGCGGGCAAGCGGATGCGCCATGCGCAACGCATAGCGCGTTTTTGCGATTTGCGAAAATGCGGGGCCGCTTACCTCGCCCCGCTTGCGGGGAGAGGTCGGATCGCACAGCGATCCGGGTGAGGGGGGACTCTCCGCGAGTCCGAGTCTGCCGAGAGAGCCCCTCACCCCGACCCCCTTTCCCGCAAAGAGCGGGGAGAGGGAGAGGTGACAAACTCTACCTGTTCGGATCGGGATAGACGAGGCTGCGCCAGCCGCTGCGGTCGAACGGCGCCCACGCCCCTTCCGGCTGGGCAAGGCGATCGGCCACCGCATAGACGGCGGCGGGATGATGGCCCATGCCGCAATGGCTGCTTTCGACCTCGATGTTTTCGGAGGTCGCCGAGGTCTTTTCCATGCACCCTTGCCAGGCGCAGATACCGTCGGTGCGGCTGAAGATCGCAGTGGTCGGCACCGGCGGGGTTTCCGAAAGCGATCCGCCGAAGCGGTCAGGCTGCTCGTCGGCGCGGCGGCCACTTGCCATTTCATAGACGCGCCAGGCGTTGGTCGCCTTCGGATGGCCCGCGAACGGGCTGCCGAGCGTGATCACCGAGCGCACCCGGTCCGGCATCATTTTTGCCAGTTGTCGCGCGTAGACGCCGCCGAGGCTCCAGCCGACCAGGCTGATCTTGCGTCGATGGGTGTCGCTGAGCTCGCGCACCAGATCGACCATCGCGCGTTGCACGCCATCGCGCAGACCGAGATTGCGGCCGAGTCCCCAGCCGTTGACGGCATAGCCGCGGTTTTTCAGGAAGCTGCGCAGCGGGCGCGTCGAGGTGTCGGACGCCACAAGCCCGGGCAGTACCAGCACCGGATGGCCGTCGCCCTTCGGCGCCAGGCTCAACAGCGGCAACGCGCCGAGGAATGCGCCGAGTTCGTGGATCGCCCGTCCCTCCAGAAACATCAGGGTTCTGGACGGCGGCCGCAGCGTCTGGGCAGTGGCGGACATGCTAGTTCCTTTTCACGGCCGGCTTCGAAGGCAGGCCCAATTGGTCATTTGGAAACGCGGCTTTCACATCATCGTTCCGCAGTGCAGTAATACTTAAGCTATGGCACTGATTCCATCATTCAAGCGGCTGCCGTCAGACGCGACAATAGTTCACTTCACATATCGCGAGCTCAGTGGTCAAAAAGTCACAGCCATCGCAGCAGGAATTCGACCGAGTAGAGCCCCAAACCGGCAAGGCCGCCGATCAGCGAGCCGTTGAAACGGATGTATTGCAAATCCCGGCCGATGTTGAGTTCGATCAGGGAAATCAACTGCCCCATGTCCCACGCCTTGACCTGATCCGAGATGAAGCTCGAAACGCCGCTCTTCTGATCGGCGATGAAGCTCCGGAGCACATTGACAAAGCCCCGGTTGATCTCGGCGCGCAGTTCGGGATCGGCGGCCAGCGCCTCGCCGGCCTTCATGAACATTCCGGCCAGATGCTGCTGCAGGACGTGGCTCTCGCCGCTGGCGCTGCGTTCGATGAAGGAGCGCGCATTCGCCCAGACCGTGCGCGCCAGCTCGCCGAGTTCGGGACGCGCCAGCAGATCGCGCTTGAGGCCGTCGATGCGATCGGCATAGGCGCGGTCGCTGCCGAGCCGGTCGACCAGCGACAGCACCATGCGATCGAATTCGCCGCGGAACGGATGGTTGGGGTCGCGGCGGACCTCCTCGAAGAAAGCGGTCGCGGACGCCACGATCTTGTTCACCAGATATTTGTCGGCGCGATAGAGTTTTAGCAGCGTCGGCAGTTCGCCGCGGATTTTCTCGCGGACCATCGCCATGGTCTGCGCCTGCGTCAGCGAGTCGTGCACCGCGCGCAGGATGTCGTCGAGCAGCCCCTGGTGCCTCCCCTCGGCGACGAAGGCGCGCAGCGTGCCGGCGGCGAGCGGCGCGAGATCGATACCCTGCAACTGGGTGGTGATGCGGCGGGTGATGAAATTCATCAGGCCCGAGGTTTCGGTCGCCGTCACCGCTTCAGGCAACAGCCGCAGCGTGAAGCGGGCGAGATCGGTGCTGCGCTTGCGGTCGCGCAGCCAGTCGGCAATGAACGAGGCAAAATCGATCTCGCGCAGTTTTGCCTCGACGGGAGCGGCCTCAAGGAAATGCAGCTCGATGAATTCGCCGAGCTTGTCGGCGATGCGGTGCTGATTGCCCTGGATGATCGCGGTGTGCGGGATCGGCAATCCCAGCGGCCGCTTGAACAGCGCCACCACCGCGTACCAGTCGGCAAGCCCGCCGATGGTGGCGGCCTCCGCGAACGCCGCGACGAAGCCGAACACCGGATGCAGCGGCAGCAGCAGCTTCGCCGTCACGAACAGCAGCAGCGTGCCGGCCAGCACCAGCGTCGCCAGCGCCTTGACCCGCCGCAATTCGGCCGCCCGCGCGGCATCGCCGGGCGCGTCGATCACGAAGGTGGCGGGAACGGTCATGGCGGCTTTCGGATGAATGAAGACCCTCATCCTGAGGAGCGGCCACTTGGCCGCGTCTCGAAGGATGAAGGCCCATCGTGGCCTCATGGTTCGCGACGGCGCAAGTGCGCCTCCTCACCATGAGGGTCCAGGCTGATCTATGCGGATACACATCAAAAAGAAGGCCCGCACGAAGCGGGCCTTAGAACTAACGCTACCGAACTGATCCGAAAGGCGATCAGGCGGTCTTGGTGTAGACCTTGGCGAAGTTGTCCTGGGCGGACTTGGCACCGTCGGCAACGAGCTTGCCGAGATATTCGGTGGAAGCCTTCGCCCGCGACACCAGCACCTCGCCGCGCGCGCGCAGCATGTCCGACTGGATCTGCACCGCCTCGTTGAGCGACTTGGCGGACGCCAGCTTGTCGATGCCGGCGAAGAACGCTTCCGCGTCCTGATAGATCGCCTGCTGGATGTTGCGGCTGATCTTGGCGGCTTCGCTGACCGAACCGGCAACGGCGGTCTCGATCGCATCGGTGGCCTTTTCCGAACCGGCGTAAAGGTCGGCAGCGCGCTCCTTGGCAGTCTCCGCCTGCTTCTTCACGAACTCACGGGCGGCTTCCGGAACTTCCATGTTCTGGAACTTGGTGAACGCCTCGGTGACGGGCGCGAAGGCTTCCTTGACGGTATTCAACACGGAATTGGTCTCGGTGGTCATTTGGGTCTCTCCATCCTCAGGTTTGAGCTATGGGCTCACCCCGTCCGGATTGGCCCGGGGCAAGACGTATATGGCATAGTTAATTGTGCGACGCAACATCGATGGTGCGCTGCGATATCACGAACTCGTGATAAGCTGCCGATTTGAGCGGTCTGAGGCCCCGCGCGCCCAACAATCGGGCTTAGGACCCTACCGCGTCCGGCAGCCCATAAGCCTCCATCTGGGCCCTCACCTTCGCCACATCATGGGCAAGCACGACAATATCGTGCTTTTTGCCGGCCAAATCGCGGACCTGGTCGTGCAGCAGCGCCTCGGCCTTGAATCCGAGGCCTTCGAAAATCGCAATCGCCCCGGTCTGATCGACTGTCATCTGAACGAGCAGTTTTTCCAGGCCGACGCTCAAAGCGAGGGCAAAGGTTTCCTGCGACAGCGCTCGGCCGACACCCTGGCCGCGCACGTCCGGCGAGACCACGTTGCGGATTTCGCCGACATGCGGCGACCAGGAATGCGGGTCGCACACGATCGTCCCGCATCCGACCACCCTGCCCGACTTCACCGCCAACAGGCTCGTGATCGAACCGCGCTCGATCTCCTTGATCCAGGCCGTCAGCACCTTCGGCTCGCTGATGTTGCGCGGCAGGAACAACAGATCGTGGATCGGGAGTTTCTGCGCGAAGTCGAGCACCAGGGGCTCGTCGGCCGGACCCATCATGCGAAACTCGATGTCGCCCGCCTCGGTCTTGACGTGAAGCGGATAGGTGCGCAGGTCGGTGGGGTTCATGTCGATCTCTCGCCTAGCCAGGAATCCAGTTTCGGCCACAGCCGCTTGATGGCGTTGGCGCCGGCGACCAGGCTGACATGGCCGCCCTTCAGCATCACCTCTTCCTTGTCGGCCGAACCGATCTTCTGGATCAAGGGCTTGGCCGCGTCATAGGGAACGATGTGATCGTGCTCGGCGACCGCATGCAGGATCGGTACCGTGATTTTGGAAATATCCGCCTTGCGGCCGCCGACCGACATGGCATCGTTGTAGAGCTTGTTGTCCCACATCAGGTCCTTGGTGATGGTGCGGAAATACTCGCCGGCCAGCGGCAGCGTGTCGGTGGCCCAGCGGTCGAACATCCGGTACGACTTGACGTATTCGTCGTTCCAGATGTTCTCCCACAACTGCACCTGGCTGGCGGCGCGCGAGGCCGGCCGCAGCATCTCGAACGACGACAGGATCATCTCGGGCGGGACGTTGCCGACGCTGTCGATCAGCCGGTCGACGTCGAAATAGCGCTTGTCCGAGAAATTCTGGAACAGCTTCATCTCGCGGAAATCGACCGGGGTGGTGAAGCAGATCAGGTTCTTCATCGGCCCGCCGGCGAAGATCGAGCCGTACAACAGCGACAGCACGCCGCCGAAGCAATAGCCGATCACGGTGACGTCGGTCTCGCCGGAATCCTCTCGTACCTGGCGCACGCAATCCGGAATGAAGTCGAGGACGTAGTCCTCCATCGCCAAGGACTTCTCTTCCGGCTTCGGCGCGGTCCAGTCCAGCATGTAGACGTCATAGCCGCGCTTCAACAGAAACTCGATAAAGCTCTGGCCCGGCACCATGTCGAGGATGTAGCCGCGGTTGGTGGTCGCCATCACGATCAGGATCGGCACGCGGTAGATTTCGTCCGCCATCGGCCGGTAGTGATAGAGATTCATGGTGCCGCGGACGCTCAAGATGTCCTTCGGTGTCGAGCCGAGCGAGGGACCGGACGAGGCGATATATTCGACGCCCTTGATGCTGCGCTGGATCGCACGCTGGACCTCGGCCTGGATACGCTCCGGAATCGATGCCAGATCGAGGCCGGAAGGCGCGTTCATTTTTGCTCTCCGCCCGCCGACGGCGGACGTTTGGTGCGCGGCGGCCTCGGCGCGGCCGGATAGCCGCCTGCAGGCGCGCCGGATTGACCGTGGATTTGATGCAGCATTGCCTTGATCTCGTTCAGCTGCCCTTCGATGGATTGCAGCCGCTCGGCCATGCTGACCATCTGCGCCCGGCTCGGCAGGTTCATGCTGACGAGATATTTCTCCATCATGTCGCTGAGCTGCTTCTGCGCGCCCGCGCTGACGCCGCCGACCTGGTTGACGACCCTGGAAAATTCCGGCGACTCCATGGCCTTGTTGGCGAAGGCGTTGAATCCCTTCTCCATCTCGCCGATCATGTTTTGCCAGATCGCGACCGGATCGTTGCTCTTGTCTGCCATTGGCGTCCTCCGGCATGATCGCGACTGTATCGCTTGTTTTCAACCATACCACACCGTTGAACATCGCGGCGCCTGATTTGTCCGCCCCGGAAGCCTTCTGCAGCGCGAAAAACCATGTCATAGAGTCATCATAACCATACCGTCCGGGAGACCAGCCAAGGTGAACGTAACCGCCCATCAGCCGCCGCAGATCGCCCGCGCCAATGGCATCGAGCTTTGTTACGAGATTTTCGGCGACGCCAATGCGGAGCCGATGCTCCTGATCATGGGGCTTGGCGCCCAGATGATCCATTGGGACGACGATTTTTGCCGGCAGCTTGCGGCGCGCGGCTTTCGCGTCATCCGCTTCGACAACCGCGACATCGGCAAATCCTCAAAGCTTTCCGGCGGCAAGCGCCTGGGCCCGGTCGAACTGCTCAAGCTGCGGTTCCTGAAGATCCCGGTCGCAGCGCCCTACCAGTTACGCGACATGGCGGAGGACGTGACCGGCCTGATGGACTCGCTCGGCATCAAATCGGCGCATCTGGTCGGCGCCTCCATGGGCGGCATGATCGCCCAGGAAATCGCGATCTCGTTTCCGGCCCGGGTGCGCTCGCTGACGTCGATCATGTCGACGACAGGCAATCCCAAGGACCCACCGCCGACCCGAGAGGCGGCCGCTGTCCTGATGGCACCGCCGCCGGCCACCAAGGAAGAATATTTCG
>DATNMT010000581.1:0-2663 GCA_035602495.1 Bradyrhizobium sp. | reverse complement strand
AAGCGCAAGCTGGTGAACTGTCCCGTTTGCGGGTCGGCCAAGGTCGAGCGCGGCATCATGGCCCCGCAAATCGTCAGCAAGAAGGGCCGCGAGAGCGCGGAAACCGCGCCTACCCCCGCCACAACGACCACGGAGGTCGCGGCGCCAGCGGCGTCGACGCCGCTGTTGATGGCGCAGGAGCGCGAGCTGCGCGCCAAGCTCAAGGAATTACGCGATCATATCGTGAAGAACGCCGACAATGTCGGCGAGCGCTTTCCGAACGAGGCGCGGAAAATGCATTATGGCGATATCGAGCACCGCCCGATCTATGGCGAGGCCTCGCCCGACGAAGCCCGCGCCTTGATCGAGGAAGGCGTCGAAGTCTCGCCACTGCCGGTGCTGCCGGAAGATCGGAACTGACGCGAAGTCAAGGGTGGGCAAAGCGAAAGCATGCCCACCATCTCGCCTCAACGTGAGACCGTAACGGTGGGCACGGCGCGAAGCCTTTGCCCACCCTTGTATTAGCGCGAAGCATTACACTGGCATCGTTCCGTGAGGAATGACCCAGCCCGGGCGGCCGCCCAGGCTGGGCCGCCGATCGATCGGATCGTTGCCCACCGAAGCCTTTAAGGGCTGTCTTGCGTAGCGAGATCGCGACCGGCACTTCATCGGGACCCGCATGGTTGAAGGAACTTAAGGTTCGCATCACAAGGGAGGGTCGACGAAGATGGCCAAACGTACCACGATCTGCGCCGGGATCGATACCGGCAAACGGAAGCTCGACATCGCGCTCGATGGCAGCTCGGAGCAGCTGCAGATCGGCAATACGCCCGAAGGTTACAAGACGTTGTCGGATTGGCTGCGGCGGCATCGCGTCAAACGCATCGGCATCGAGGCGAGTGGCGGCTACGAGCAGGCTGTTGTCGCCGAGCTGCGGCGCAAGGGATTTGTCGTGGTGGTGTTTCAGCCGGCACAAGTGCGTGCTTATGCCAAGTTCCACCTGCAACGGGCCAAGAACGACAAGATCGATGCCGCTCTGATCGCGGCCTGCACCGCCGCGGTCAAGACGATCCATGCCCCGCCCGATGCTCGACTGCTGCCGTTCGCCGAGCATCTGACCATGATCGATCAGATCGGAGAGGATATCGCGCGCCTCAAGAATCGCCTCGAGACTTGCCGCAACCCACGATTCCGGCAGACCTGGAAGGAGGATATCGCCAGGCTCGAAAAACGCGAGAAAATCGAGCTCAAAGCTCTGGTGGCGGCGATCCGCGAGCATCGTGATCTCGCCGAGCGGCTCGATCTGATCGAAAGTGTCGATGGCATCGGTCTGCCCACCGCCGTCGCCATCCTGGTGCGCTTGCCGGAGATCGGCCGGATCAGCCGGGAGCAAGCCGCAGCGCTCGCAGGCGTTGCTCCCTATGACGACGACAGCGGCGAGCAGTTTGGCGTCCGTCACATCGAGGGCGGGCGCCAACGGCTGCGCCGCGCGCTTTATACCGCCGCCCTCCCGGCGTCCTTGCGTTGGAATCCGCAGCTGATTGCCCTTTACCAACGGCTAATCGCAGCCGGAAAGGAACACAAGCGCGCGCTCATCGCCTGTGCCAGGAAGCTGCTCATTTTCGCCAACACCGTCGTTGCCCGTGGCATCCCGTGGGACCACGAGCGTCCTCCGATCGCCTCAATGACCGCAGTCCCGCACACCGGCTGAATTGCTAGAGTTTCTTGGTTCGACCGAAGCGCCGTTTCTTCGTCCCGACCTTCCTCCAAAACGACGTCGCGCGCAGACGCCGTCAAGGATGGTCGTCGCTCCGCCGCCGCCTCGCACTCCGCCGTCGCCAGACCACGCCTTGACGGCGGCGAGCACGGCGTCAACCTGCAGACCGTCGGGACCTTCCCCAACGCGGCCCGCTTTAATGGTTGCTACACCTTAGATTAACTCGCCTGTTCCAGCCTTGTGTCGATCTCCTCCCGCAGCAGGGCAAAATCGATCGGTTTTGTCAGCAGCCCGATGGCGCCGCCCTCGATCGCCTTGCGCCTGGTATCGGGATCGCCATAGGCGGTGATCATGATGACGGGCACGTCGGGCCGGATCTCCTTGACCTTGGGCAGCATCTCGAGGCCGGTCATGCCGGGCATGTTGATGTCGGAAAGGATCAGGATCAGGGTTTGCTCAATCGTGGTGGCAATGCGCGCCAGCGCGTCCGCCGCCGAAATCGCAAACTCCATCACAAAACGCTCCGAGCGCAAATCGCGGCGGAATTGCTGACGGAACAGCGCCTCGACGTCGGGCTCATCGTCGACCACAAGAACCAAAATGTTCACGTCGCGACCTCTAATTTTGCTTTTAATTTTGCTTTGAAAGAATGCTCGTCCGCGGCAGGACGATGCGAAATTCCGTGAAATGTCCGGGTTCGGTCTCGACATCGATGGTGCCACCGTGTTGTTTCACGATGATGTCGTGGCTCATCGAAAGTCCAAGCCCGGTTCCTTCACCGGCCGGCTTTGTCGTGAAGAACGGGTTGAACATCTTTTCCTTGACCTCGGCCGAAATACCCGTGCCGTTGTCGCGAATCCGGATTTCGACGGTGTCACCGAGGCTTCGCGTGGTTGCGCTGACGACCGCCTCAAATCCTGTGCCGCCATTTTCCATCTTGCGCTTAGTGACGGCATAGAATCCGTTC
>DATNMT010000579.1:0-16875 GCA_035602495.1 Bradyrhizobium sp. | reverse complement strand
GCGATGAAGTCCATCGTCATCAGCCCGAACTGATCGCCGCTCGCCTGCGGACGGAAGACGTATTTGTAATTCTTGTTGTCGAGCACCGCCGACGAAATGCAGGTGGTGATCCACATGAACTTCTTGAGCTGCTCGACACGGGCAGCCACCGGCACGCATTGCGCCGACGAGAAGAAGCCCAGCAGCATATCGACCTTTTCCTGCTCGACCAGGCGGACCGCCTCGTTGATGGCGACGTCCGGCTTGCTCTGGGCGTCGGCGTAAATCGCCTCGACCTTGTAACCTTCCACCCCGGTCTTGGCGTATTGATCGAGCATGATCTTGGCGCCGATATACTGCAGCTCAGAACCGCCGCCCGCGAGCGGGCCGGTCAGGTCGTAGATCACGCCGATCTTGATCTTCTTTTCCTGGGCGTGGGCGGAAACCGCCATCCCCAGCGCCGCGACCGCGGCCATCAAACCCCCGAGCAGGCGGGCAGCCTTACCCATCGGCATCGAAACCTCCTGGAAAATTGTGCATTGCGTTTTTTTGATTTTTGTTATCGGGCATCACACGGGCAGTGTCGATCGATGTCAAGCGCGTTTGCGCCCCTCGCCGTCGTCACAACGTCGAAGATCGTGCCGCCGAATTGTGCAGCCGACGGGGATTGCGGATTTTCGAAGCCTTGAACGCGCTAGCTGTGAAATTTCAGCCCATCGACGATTTTGTCGATCACCTTGCGCTCGGCGCGCATGGCCAGACCCACCAGATTGAGATCGGCGCGCGCGACCGCCCTCACCACCTCGCGGTTGGCGGCGTCGTGCGTGGTCTTGAACATGTCCTCGGTATAGACCGCGGGCGTCACGTTGCGCGCCAGCGCCCGCTCCAGCGCGCGGGAAAGCTGCGGCCGGTCGGCGCCGTAGATCAGGATCGGCTGGCCGATCAGCGACAGGTATTTCGTGCCGGAGCCGTCTTCATAGGGCTCGCCGATGCATTCCGGAAACGCAGCGGCAATGCCGCCGGCGAGGAACGAAGCGACGTTCAGCTTCTGCCACGCTTCCAGGTCGGTCCGGATCACGACCGCGATCTTGGTGTCGAATTGCATGAGTTACTCCGGCGTCATTCCGGGGCGCGTCGAAGACGCGAACCTCAGATGTACAATTGCACATCGGGGACTCTCGAGATTCTAAGATGCGCAATGGCGCATTTTAGGTGATCGAATAACCTCGGTCACTTCCGGGTTTGGCAACGAAACCGATATGCCGGTGCAGTCGCATCATGTCCGTTGTTGGGGGCAGAGCAGACCACATCTGATCGAAGGGAGTATTTCGCCTTTTTGACCCAACTGCGACATTGGCCACGCCCAGCGGCAGTACTCTTAATGCCGGTTTTAGCCCCTACAACGTACCTGATTGAACCGCTAAGATGCCGTCTCCTGAGCATGGGTTCTGACATGCAGCGGCGCGAATTTCTCGGTGTTCTGGGTGGTGCCGCCGCTGCGTGGCCGTTCTTAGCGCGAGCACAACAGCCGGCGATGCCGGTGATCGGGTTCCTTCACACCGCAACATCCGCGTCCTACGCAGCCATGGTGGCCGGCTTCCGACAGGGTCTCAAACAAACCGGCTATGTCGAGGGCGAAAACGTCGCGATCGAATATCGCTGGGGCGAGAATCACAGCGATCGCCTCGCGGCAATGGCAGTAGACCTGGTGCGCCGCCGGGTGGCCGTGATTTTGGCAGGCGGCAATTCCGACGCCTCGCTCGCGGCGAAGGCGGCAACGTCGACAATCCCGATTGTATTCGCGCACGGCTCCGACCCGGTCAAGTTGGGCCTGGTCATCAGCTTGAACCGGCCCGGCGGCAACCTTACAGGCGTGAACTTCCTGGTCGCCGCGCTCGGCCCGAAGCAGCTCGAACTGCTGTACGAGCTAGTGCCCACGGCCGCCGTGATCGCCATGCTCGTCAATCCGGGCAATTCAAATGGCGACAGCCAACTAAAAGCTGTGCAGGCAGCGGCCCAGGCCATCGGGCGGCAGGTCCTTGTATTGAACGCCGGCAGCGAGCGCGACATCGACGGGGCCTTCGCGACGGCGGTCCAATCGAAAGCCGGCGGGCTCCTGGTCAGCGCCGACGCGTTCTACCGAAGCCGCTACGAGCAGCTTGTGGCGTTGGCGGCGCGCCATGCGATGCCGGCGATCTATCCGTGGCGCGAGGCCGCTGCAGCCGGCGGCCTGATGAGTTACGGGGCGAGCCTCACCGAGGCGTACCGCCAAGCCGGTATCTACGCCGGCCGCATTCTCAAGGGCGAGAAGGCGACCGACCTGCCGGTCGTGCAGTCGACGAGGGTCGAGCTCGTCATCAATCTCAAGACCGCCAAGACGCTCGGCCTCACCTTCCCGATCACGCTGCTCGGCCGGGCCGACGAGGTGATCGAATAGAGGTGCTGTTTGCTGCGGTGCATGAGTCCGTTCATGGCACTCTTCGGACATGGCGCGATGTCCGACTTAAGTCCGTTATGCGCACCAGAGCGGACTTTCGCGCGCCCCGGAATGACGTGTGAGAACATCACCCCTTGGCGTCGCAGGCCCAGGCGCGGATGACGCATTCCTTGCCGCCGAACTCATAGCATTTGCGGGTCGCTTCGTTGAGCGAACTCGAAATATGCGGCTTGACCGCGTAGCCATGGGCGCCGCACGGGTTGGTCATGTCGATCGCCAAGGCGGCGCAGGCGCGCTTCATGGTCACCGTGGTGCAGTCGCCCTTGCACTGTTTCAGCGCGGCGGCGCGCGCGGCGCCCTCGCCCGCATAATCATAGGCCTGGCCAAAGGCACCGCATTTGCCGATCGCGAAAGCGCCGGCCGCCCAGGCTTCCGTCGCCAATCGTGTTCCGGCGATGGCCAGGGTCAGCGCAAATACAAACAGCGCGCGGCGTTGCGCGACGGCGGTCGAAACAATCAAAATCCCCTCCCCCGAGGCCGGTCCGCCGCAAATCTACGGAGAGGACGTTTCAACTTGGTGAACAAGAGGTTGAAAATCGGGGTGCTTCACCCTCGCTGCGCCGCCTCCAGCGCCTGCGGCGTATCGATATCGAGAAAAGCGCCGCGACCCTCGACCGGGACTTCCGCCACCGCCTCGCTGTGTTTGGCGATCAGATGACGGGCGCCGATATCGCCGTCGAGCGCCATCAGTTCATCGAAGAAGCGGCGCGACCACAGCACCGGATTGCCGCGCCTGCCGTCGCTGACGGGCACCGCAATCAAATTGCCGCGGTCCGGCGCGAACGCCTCGATCAGCCGGTCGATCAGATGCGAATCGATCAACGGCATATCGCCCAGGCAGATCACGGCGCCATCGGCATCATCCGGCACCGCCGCGATGCCTGATTTGACCGAGGAAGCCAGACCCTCGGCAAAATCCGGATTGTGCACGAACTTGACCTTAAGCCCTCGCAACGCTTTCTGGACCTCGGCCGCCTGATGCCCGGTGACGACAATCACCCCTTGCGCTTTCGAGGCCAGCGCCTGCTCGGTCACGATGCGGACCAGTGGCTTGCCGCCGAGTTCGGCCAACAGCTTGTTGGGGCCACCCATCCGGGTCGAACGCCCGGCGGCGAGAATAACCGCGGCGACGTTGCGGTTGCCCTCGATGTCGGGAATGGTGCGCGGCTGCGGCCGCGTCACGATTTCCATCAACAGCCCGCCGACACCCATCCCGGTCAGATCCGCGCGCGTCACCTTGAGGCCCGCCAGCAGGCGCATCAGCACCCAGTCAAAACCGTTCTCGACCGGAGAGCGCGCGCAGCCCGGCGCGCCCAGCACCGGCACGCCGCCGGCGTTGCCGATCAGGAGCAGATTGCCGGGATCGACCGGCATGCCGAAATGCTCGATGGCGCCGCCGATGCCGGTCAGCGCCGCCGGAATCACGTCGCGCCGGTCGGCGATCGCGGACGCCCCGAACACGATCACCAGTTCCGCCCCCAAGGCGAGCAATTCCTTGATCGCGGCCTGAAGCGCCGCCTCGTCATGCGGCACACGGCGCTCGGCCATGATGGTGGCGCCGGCCGGCGCCAGCCGCTCGGAAGTGACCCGCAGCGTCTTCTCCACCACCTTCGGCGCCAGTCCCGGCAGCAAGGTCGAGACGATGCCGACGCGCTTGATGACATAAGGCGCGATCCGCAGCGCGCCGCCGCTGGCAGCCAGCACCGCGGCGTCGCGCAGCTTGCCCTCGACTCCGAACGGAATGAGTTTGACGGTCGCCACCATCTCGCCTTCGACCACCGGCTTGTAGGCGGCGAGCGTTGCAAAGGTGATGGCCTCGTCGACGCCGTTGATGCGGTCGACCTTGGCGCGGTCCACCACCAGCACGCCGGCTTTTGCGGCGAAAAGGTTGGCGCGGCCGGTAAAGGCGCGCTCGACATGGATGCCATCGCCGGCCACGGCTAGCGCGATGCCGGCGGCGGCGACGTCCTCGGAGACGTCGCCCTCCTCTAACCGCACCACGACGATTTCCGTCACACCCGCCCGCGTCAGCGCCTCGACTTCGGCGTGACCGATCGTGGTGCCTTTCTTGAGCACCAGCGGTCCCTGGCGCAGCGTATGGACGGTGACGCCGCTCATCGCCTCCATCGGACTGGCGGACCCGAACTTCATGCCGCGGCCTCTTCCTTGGCCTGTTTCGGCAGCCGCAGCTGCGCAGTGATCTCGGCCATGATGGCAACCGCGATCTCCGACGGCGAGACCGCGCCGATCGGCAAGCCGATCGGGGCGTGGATGCGGGCGATGTCGCTGTCGTCAGCGCCCTGAGCCCTGAGGCGCTCGCCGCGCTTGGCATGGGTCTTTCGCGAGCCGAGCGCACCGATATAAAAGCAGTCGCGCTCGAAGGCGTGCAGCAGCGCCGGGTCATCGATCTTCGGATCATGCGTCAGCGCGACGAACGCCGTGTAGTGATCGATATTCAAAGGCGGCAGCGCCACGTCGGGCCATTCGGCGATCAGCGGCACGTCGGGAAACCGCTCGGGGCTGGCGAACGCCGTACGCGGATCGACCACCGTCACATCATAATCCAGCGAACGCGCCAGCGGCGCCAAGGCCTGGCTGATATGGACCGCGCCGATGATCACGAGTTTTGCGGTCGGCGCATAGACGTTGAGGAACAGTTTCTTGCCGCCGGCCTCGATCATGCCGCTCTTGCCCATGCGCAGCTGTTTAGCAAGGTCGGCACGCAGGGGATCGGCGGCGAAGTCCCTGGCCTTGACCAGCCGCTGCTCGCCGTTTCCGGTATCGGTGACGAGAATGACCGGCCGGCGCGCGGCGCGCTCGGCATTGAGTTCCGCGAGCATTTGAAGTTTCATCGTCAGCCGACCTTCTCGACGAACACGCGGATGGTGCCGCCGCAGGAAAGCCCGACATTCCAGGCGGTCTCGTCGGCGACGCCGAATTCCAGCATTTTCGGCTGACCGCTGGCGATCACGTCGAGCGCTTCGGTGACCACCGCGCCCTCGACACAGCCGCCGGACACCGAGCCCAGGAACGTGCCGTCGTCGTTGATCACAAGCGACGAACCCGCCGGCCGCGGCGCCGAGCCCCAGGTTTCGACCACGGTGGCCAGCGCCACGCCGTGACCGGCCTTCTGCCAGTCCTCGGCCGCCCTCAGAATATCTTCGTCGCGATTGAGCATGGGACCCTCTTTTCAGGCTGCGGAGGAGCGGATCAGGCTGCGCTGGTGCACCGGTGGCACCGAGGAAAGTGCTTCAATCAGCCCCTCGATGGAACTCAAATTATGTACCGGGCGGAATTCGTCAACGTGCGGCAGCATCATTTTGATGCCCTGCGCCTTGGCCTCGAAGCCACCATAGCGCAACAGCGGGTTGAGCCAGATCAGCCGGCGGCACGACCGGTGCAGCCGGTCCATCTCGAATGCCAGCCGGGCGTCGGCCTCGCGCTCCAGGCCGTCGGAGATCAGGAGCACGATGGCGCCCTGCCCGAGCACCCGCCGGCCCCACAATTTGTTGAAGGTATGCAGCGAGGTGGCAATGCGGGTGCCGCCGGCCCAATCCTCCACCGTCGACGAACACCTCGCCAGCGCCTCGTCAGGATCGCGCGCCCGCAAGGCCCGGGTGACATTGGTGAGGCGGGTGCCGAACAGGAACACCGAAACCCGCTTGCGCGCGTCGGTGACGGCATGCAGGAAATGCAGGAACAGCCGGGTATATTCGCTCATCGAGCCGGAAATATCGAGCAGCGCCACGATCGGCGCCGGCTTGTCGATCCGCCCGAGCCGGCGAATATCGACGATATCGCCGCCGGTGCGCAGACTGCCGCGCAGGGTGCGGCGCATGTCGAGCCGCAGGCCCCGCGCATCCGGCTGATAGCGGCGGGTGTGCAATTCCGCCTGCGGCAATTTCATCTTGTCGATGGCGCGGGTGACTTCCGCGATCTCGGCCGCGCTCATCTGCGCGAAATCCTTCTTCTGCAGGATTTCCTTGTCCGAGACCGAGAGCCGGAGCTCCTGCTCCTGGGCCTGGGGTGTCTCGCTCGTCTGCGCTTGCGACAGCGCCTCCTGGACCCGGCGCGACGCCGGCGGCGGCTTCTTTTTGGCGTGGTCCGGCAGCGGCACCGAATCCAGCATGTGCTTCCAGTCTTCGGCGGCGCGGAAGAACAGGTCGAAGGCCTGCGCGAAGATCAACGCATGCTCGTGTCGCTTGACGAAGATGGCTTCCAGCGTGGTGAAGACGTCGGCGCGGTTGCCGATATCGACGACCTGTAGCGCGTTCAGGGCATCGATCACGGCGCCGGGCCCGACCGGGATTCCGGCGGCGCGCAGCGCGCGGGCAAAGCCGATGACGTTGTCGGCCATTTGTCCGGTCGGGGGCGAGAGATGATCGATGGCCATCGGATACCCGGTTTTTCACGGCCGTCATTCCGGGATGGTGCATTAGCGCCAGACCCGGAATCTCGAGATTCCGGGTTCGCGCTTCGCGCGCCCCGGAATGACGGGCCATTGTTACGACGCGCGACCTAGTTCTCGCTCGTCGCCTCTTTCAAAACCTTGTCCAGGCCGTCGCCCTGCATCCGCGCGATGTCGTCCTGGTATTTCAACAGCGCGCCCAGGGTATCTCCGACCACCTGCGGGGTCAGCGACCGGGCATCGAGTTCGGTCAGTGCGGTGGCCCAGTCGAGGGTCTCGGCGACCCCAGGCGATTTGTAGAAATCCTGGTCGCGCAGGGCCTGCACGAAGCGCACGACCTGCTCCGATAATTTTGCGGAGATACCGGGCACACGCGATTTGACGATCGCCAATTCGCGCTCGGCGTTGGGGTAATCCACCCAGTGATAAAGGCAGCGGCGCTTCAGGGCGTCGTGGATTTCGCGGGTGCGGTTCGAGGTGATAATCACGATCGGCGGCTGTGGCGCTTTCACGGTGCCGAGTTCGGGAATGGTCACCTGGAAATCGCTGAGGATTTCCAACAGATATGCCTCGAAGGCCTCGTCGGCGCGGTCGAGTTCGTCGATCAGCAGCACCGGCGCGCCCGCGACATCCGGCTCGAGCGCCTGCAGCAGCGGCCGCTTGATCAGATAACGCTCGGCGAAAATATCCGACGACAGCTGCTCGCGGTCGGTATCGCCGGCGGCTTCCGCAAGCCGGATCGCGATCATCTGCGCGGCGCTGTTCCACTCATAGACCGCGCTGGCGACGTCCAGCCCTTCGTAGCATTGCAGCCGGATCAGCTTGCGCCCGAGCGCCGCCGACAGCACTTTGGCGATTTCGGTCTTGCCGACGCCGGCCTCGCCTTCGAGAAACAGCGGCCGGCCCATACGCAGGGACAGGTAAGTGACGGTGGCGAGCGAACGCTCGGCGAGGTAGCCGCGCGACGACAACAGCTCCAGCATCGCATCGACGGAATTGGGCAGCGCCGATGCACTCATGAGAGAACCAATCTTGCTGCAGCTGGAAGCGGCAATGTCAGGCTTTGCCGGTCGCGGCTTCCACCGCGCGCCGTGCCAGTACCGCGATCAGATGCGCGCGGTATTCGGCGCTGCCGTGCAGGTCGCTGTTGAGCCCCTCGGCCGGCACCGTCAAGCCATCAAGCGCCTTCGGCGAAAAGCGTTTCTTCAAGGCTTCCTCGAACGCGGTGACGCGGAACACGCCATCGGAGCCGGCGCCGGTGACGGCGACACGCACGTCCGACGGTCGCTTGGCGACGAATACGCCCACCAGCGCATAGCGTGAGGCCTGGTTGCGGAATTTGATATAGGCGGCCTTCTTCGGCAGCGGGAACATCACTTTCGTGATGATCTCGTCGCTCTCGAGCGCGGTGGTGAACAGGCCCTGGAAGAATTCTTCGGGCTTCAGCCGGCGCTTGTTGGTGACGATGGTGGCGCCGAGCGCGAGGCAGGCCGCGGGATAGTCGGCGGTGGGATCGTTGTTGGCGAGCGAGCCGCCGATGGTGCCCTTGTGGCGCACCGCCGGATCCCCGATCAGGCCGGCAAGTTCGGCCAAGGCCGGGATCGCCTCGCCGACGATGGCCGAAGTTGCGACGGCGCTGTGGGTGGCGGTGGCGCCGATCACCAGCGAACGTCCCTTCATCTCGATGGCATCGAGCCCTTCGATGTGGGAAAGGTCGACCAGATGCGGCGGGCTCGCGAGCCGCTGTTTCATGACCGGCAACAGCGTATGGCCGCCCGCGATCACCTTGGCGTCCTCATTCTTGATCAGCAGATTGGCGGCCTGCCGCACGGTCGCCGGACGATGATATTTGAATTCGTACATCAGGTATTCCTTGGAGTATTCCTAATCGCCGTGCGAGACGGGCTTTACGCGAGATCGGAGTTCGCCATCGCCTTGGCGCCGGCCGCGATCGAGGTAACGATGTTCTGGTAGCCGGTGCAGCGGCAGAGATTGCCTTCAAGCTCCTCGCGGATGGTGTGATCGCTTAAATCGTGGCCCTTGCGGTGGACGATATCGACCGCGGTCATGATCATGCCCGGGGTGCAGAAGCCGCATTGCAGGCCGTGATGCTCGCGGAACGCTTCCTGCATCGGATGCAGCGGCGCGCCGTCGGCGGCAAGCCCCTCGATGGTCCGGACTTCGTGACCGTCGGCCATCACTGCGAGCGTGGTGCAGGATTTCACCGCCTTGCCGTCGAGATGCACCACGCAGGCGCCGCATTGCGAGGTGTCGCAGCCGACATGGGTGCCGGTCAGCCGCAGATTCTCGCGCAGGAACTGCACCAGCAGCGTCCGGGGGTCGACATTGGCGTTGACGGGATTACCGTTCACGATCAGGGAAATCTTGGCCATTCAGCACTCTCTTCATCTGCACCGCTGCGTTGCACGGCAGCACAGTCATTAAAATCGTTGCAAGGCCATAATATGGGCCATCCCGGCAATGAGCAACCTCACCTGGGGCCTGACCTGATATGACTTGCCGGGACTCCTGCCGGGGATTAGCCCTGCACCGCCTTGGCGAAATTCGCGAAAAACTCGTCGGCCAGTTTCTTGGCCGCGCCGTTGATCAGGCGCTGGCCGAGCTGGGCGAGCTTGCCGCCGATCTGCGCCTCGACGTCATAGGTCAGGAGCGTGCCACCGTCCTTTTCGTCCAGTTTTACCGTGGCGCCGCCCTTGGCGAAGCCGGCAACACCGCCCTCGCCTTCGCCCGATATCTTGTAGCCCTTGGGCGGATCGAGATCGCTCAGCGTCACCCGCCCCTTGAAGCGGGCCGACACCGGGCCAACCTTCATCTTGGCAACCGCCCGAAAGCCGTTGTCCTCGGTCTTCTCCAGTTCTTCGCATCCGGGAATGCAGACCTTGAGCACTTCCGGATCGTTCAGTTTGGCCCACACCGCCTCGCGCGGCGCCGCAAGCTGAACCTCACCGTTCATCGTCATCGCCATGGAATGCCTCCCGGATGGCTCGTCTGTTGCCCTCAAGTAAAGCAGGCTTGGCCTAAAAGGAAGGGGAAGGATGGAGGACGAGCGATGCATATTCGCAGCCGCAGCAGATTTGCCAGTCGTTTGGAGTTTGTGCTTGGGGATTGGCAGGGGACGGCGAGAATGGTTAGGTCGCGCACAACATGAGCACCGCCCTCTCCCCCCTGCTTGCGCCGATGCTGTCGAGCGCCGCCATGCGCGCGGTCTGCGACGATGCCGCATGCCTGCAAAACATGCTCGATTTTGAAGCAGCGCTCGCACGTGCCGAGGCCGCGACCGGCGTCATCCCGGCCAGCGCGGCAGGTCCTGTTACAAAAGCCTGCAAGGCCGAGGCCTTCGATCTCGGCGCTCTGGCCGAGGCCGCGACGCGCTCCGGCAACCTGGCGATTCCGCTGGTCAAGGCGCTGACCGCCGCCGTCGCCAGGGTCGACGCTGAGGCCGCGCGCTATGTGCATTGGGGCGCCACCAGCCAGGACGTGATCGACACTGCCGGGATGCTGACCTTGCGCGCCGGCATCGACGCGCTGCTCCCCGATCTCGATCGCGCCATCGCCGGCTTTGCAAAACTCGCCCGCCGGCATCGCAACACGCCGGCGGTCGCGCGCACCTGGCTGCAGCACGCGCTGCCGATGCCGTTCGGCCTGAAACTTGCGGAGTATGCCGCCGCGCTGCATCGCTCGCGCCTGCGGCTAAGGCGGTTGCGCCGCGAGGGGCTGGCTCTGCAGTTCGGCGGCGCGGCCGGAACATTGGCAGCTCTCGGCGACAAGGGACTGCTGGTGGCCGAGCGGCTGGCCGGGGAGCTCGCGCTGGCGCTGCCGGAAGCGCCATGGCACACCCATCGCGACCGCATCGCGGAGGCGGCTTCGGTGCTGGCGATTGTCGCGGGAAGCTGCGGCAAGATCGCCCGCGACGTCTCCTTGATGATGCAAACCGACGTCGCCGAAGCGTTCGAGCCGTCGGGCGAAGGCCGCGGCGGCTCTTCCACGATGCCGCACAAGCGCAACCCCGTTGCGGCCGCGACCGCGCTTGCCGCCGCCACCATGGCGCCCAACCTGGCCGCGACGATTTTCGCGGCGCAAGTGCACGATCACGAGCGCAGCGCGGGCCCGTGGCACGCGGAATGGCCGACCTTGCCCGGCCTGCTGCTGGTCACCTCCGGCGCGCTCGCCGCCATCGTCGACATCGCCGAGGGGATGGAGGTCGATGCCGCGCGAATGCGCGTCAATCTCGACGCGACGGATGGGCTGATCATGGCGGAAGCGGTGACGTTTGCGCTGGCCGAGAAGATCGGCAAAAGCGAGGCGCATCATCTGATGGAAGCCGCGAGCAAGCAGGCGGTCGCCGGGAAAAGACACCTGCGCGACGTGCTGGCGGAGAATCCAAAGGTCACCGCGCATTTGAGCGCAGACCAACTGACAAAACTGTTCGACCCGATGGCCTATCAGGGCGTCTCGCAAGCCCTGATCGACCGGCTGCTCGCCTCGCTCGACGAGAAATAAAACCGACGAGTCTTCCAGAAAATGTCATTGCCGGGCTTGACCCGGCAATCCATCCTCTTGAATAGACTCTCTTCTTTCAGATGGATGCGCGGATCAATTCCGCGCATGACAGCGGAGGTTTTGTCCAGATGCCGATGATCGATGCCGACGGTTGCCTGCTCAACGTCTCCGTCGAAGGCCGCGACGGCGGACCGACCCTGATGCTGTCGAATTCGCTGGGCTGTACCTTGCAGATGTGGGAGCCGCAGATGAAGGCGCTCACCCAGCTGTTTCGCGTGATCCGCTACGATCGGCGCGGCCACGGCAAATCCGGCGTAGCGCCCGGCCCTTATTCGATGGAGCGGTTTGGCCGCGACGTACTGGCGATCCTCGACGACCTCAACATCGAAAAGACGCATTGGTGCGGGCTGTCGATGGGCGGCATGGTCGGACAGTGGCTGGGGGCCAATGCGTCCGAACGCTTCGGCAAGATCATTCTTTCCAACACCGCCTGCTATTATCCCGATCCGACCAACTGGCTCAACCGCATCGAGGCGGTGAAGGAAGGCGGCATCGCCGCGATCGCCGACACCGTCATCGCCAGCTGGTTGACGGCGGATTTTCGCGAGCGCGAGCCGCAGATCGCTGCGAACATGAAGGCGATGCTGCTGGCGACCCCGGTGCAGGGCTATCTCGCCTGCTGCGAGGCGCTGAGCACGCTCGACCAGCGCGCGCTGCTGCCCGCGATCAAGAACCCGACGCTGGTCATCGCCGGACGCCACGACATGGCAACCCCGGTCGCGGCCGCCGAATTCATCCGCAGCCAGATCCCGGGCGCCGCTTTGACGATTCTCGACGCCGCGCATATTTCCAACGTCGAACAGCCGCACGCCTTCACCGACGCGGTGGTCGGTTTTTTGATGCAAAGATAAACTCTAACAACGTCATTGCGAGCGCAGCGAAGCAATCCATCTCGCCGCGTAAAGAAAGAATGGATTGCTTCGCTTCGCTCGCAATGACAAGGAGGAGAGAACCATGGACGATCAAAAACGCCACGAAGCCGGTACGGCGCGGCGCCGCAAGGTGCTCGGCAATGCCTGGGTCGACAAATCCGCCGCCAACGTAAATTCCTTCAACGCCGATTTCATCGACCTGATCACGCGACACGCCTGGGCCGATATCTGGACCCGGCCGCATTTCGACGAGCGCACGAGGCGCGTGCTGGTTATCGGAACGCTGCTCTCGCTTTGTCAATGGGATGAGTTTCGGCTGCACGTGCGCGCGGCGCTTACCGAAGGCGGCTTCACACCCGACGATATCAAGGAGATCATCCTGCAGCAGGCGATCTATTGCGGCGTGCCCGCCGCCAACCACGCCGTCAGGGAGGCCTCAGCCGTGCTTCAGGAACTGGGGCTGTTGAAGGGCTAGATCGTCGGCGGTCGTGCTGGCTTCAGTCGGTGGAGAGATCGGCCGTTCGACCAGCAACACGATCGCCGTGCCGAGCAGCATCAACAGCTCGGTTGCATGCAGCCGAAGCGCCGCGGTCTCGCCGACCGTCGAGGCCATCACCATGCTGGCAAAGCTGATCACGCTGCCGATCGCGAGCGCCATCGCCAGCGCTTCGTCGCAGCCGCCGGCTTTGCGGATCGAGGCGCGGGTGAGCAAGAAAACAAAGATCGCGAAAAACGCGACCACCGTGAGTTTGCCCAGCGCCAACAGCCAGGCGGCGCGGATCGTACTCGTCGCCGCCAGCTCCAGATGATCGCTGATGAACAGTCCGACCGCGATATTCGGCCGCTCATAGAGGCCGTGGATCGGCGAAATCATGATCTTGAACGCGACCATGGTCCAGGTCGGAATGAAGTAGGCCGCGAGCAGCGCGCCATTGAATGAACTGATCCGCCAGTTGGTGGCCATTGTCGCTTCCCGCTTTTGCGTTGCGGGCGAGGTAACTCGCTTAAACAGCGACGGGCAATTTAAACCCTTTGTTTACCTTAATGGGCGGGTGAGCCGGACCGGCGTCGAGACAGAAGGCTTGAATCATCTCCATCGTCATCCAGGGAAGTCCGGTTGGAAGGGATTTCAACCGGCAGCGGTTCACGCATTTTGACGCAGTGCAGCGGTAGAGCAGACCCACGTGGATATGGGTGGTGAAATTCCGGGCGGCCTGTAAGGAAACGGGATCCGCCCGCCTGAGTCCCTCCTGATGTTGCAATCCCTAGGTTCTGTTGAGACCAAGGCCTCCTGGGCCGTCGCATCAGTAGCGCTCTTCATCCTTGGGATGTCGTTCGGCGGCGCCTGGATTGGCGTGGTAGCGCTCAAGGACATCGCCAACGAGGTCAACGGGTCGCGCTCCGTACCAGCGCTCGCCAGCTCGCTGGCGTGGCTCGGCACCGGCGCCGGTGGGATCATCATGTCCCGGATCGCCGATCGGATCGGCACGCGGTGGACGGTCATCTTCGGCTCGTTGATGATCGGCCTTGGCCTCTCGATTTCGACGCTTGGGCCGCCCTGGCCGCTGTGGATCGGCCACGGGTTGTTCATCGGTTTGATCGGGATCGGCGGCATCAACGCACCCCTGTACATTTATGTCAGCCGCTGGTTCGACCGCCGCCGTGGCTCGGCGCTGGCGCTGATCTCGAGCGGAACCTATCTCGCCGGCGCGATCTGGCCGCCGGTATTCCAGCAAGCGATCGCCAATTTCGGCTGGCGGCAGACGATGCTGTGGTATGCGCTGGCCGAGATCGTTCTTATCGTGCCGCTTGCGGCGATTTATTTTCACGCGCCACCCGAGGTCATTCATCCGGTGGCGCTGTCCGGCGCCAGCTCAAATAGAACGCGCGTCCTCGGCTGGCCGCCCAATGCCGTGTTCGCGCTCATGTGCGGCGCCGCCGTGCTGTGCTGCATTCCCATGGCGATGCCGCAGGGCCACCTGGTCGCCTTTTGCAGCGATATTGGTATCAGCCGGTCGATGGGCGCCCTGATGCTGTCGGTGTTGCTCGGCACCGCGTTCGTGAGCCGGCAAATCTGGGGTGCGATCTCCGATCGTATCGGCGGCCTCGCTACCGTCCTGATCGGATCGGCCTGGCAGGCCGCCTCGATGACGGCCCTTCTGTTGACACAGAATGAAGCCGGCCTCTTTGTGGTGGCCGCCGCTTTCGGGCTCGGCTTTTCCGGCATCATCCCGGCTTATGTCCTGGCGGTGCGTGAACTTTTTCCGGCATCGGAAGCCTCCTGGAGAATCCCGACACTGTTGCTGTTCAGCGGGGGTGGCATGGCCGCCGGCGGCTGGCTCGCCGGCCTGCTCTACGACCATCTCGGATATTATGCGCCCGCCTTCGCCACAGGGATCGGCGCCAACCTTCTCAACCTGCTGATGATCTGCGTGCTGGTCGGACGGCAACGCCGGCGGGCTTCGTCACGATCCGTGGTATAGTCCTCTGCATGCGACAGTTACTGGCCAGCCTGCTGGCGATGTCGATCCTGACCGGGGCGTCGGCCGCCGCGTTGGGCAAAGAGGTCGCCGCATGGACGATCAGTTTGCGTCCGACCGACTTTGTCATCGGCGCGGCGCTCGCGCAATTGCGCACCCGCCGCGCCTGGCTTGCCGATTTCGACGAGCGCTCGGGCGGCTTCGAGATCGCGCTCCGCAAGAAGGCCGTCGCGATCTCCGCGCCACGCTGTCAGATGGTTTTCTGATCCTGACGATTCCGTCCTATTATCCGGAAAATCCCAAACAGGCGTCGGTGAGCGAACGCCGCGCGATTTATGATGCCTTTGTTGCGTTCCAGGCCGGCGACAATGGCCGCTTGGCCGCGCGGGTAGAAGCGCCGGCAGGTCTCGCCAGCATCGGTGCGAACGGCGTCGCGCTTGCCGCCTGTAATCTGTACTTCGCGTTTCCGCTGTCGGCGCAAGTCTCGCCACGGTAGCGTCGACCACGTCTGTATTTCCCGCAACTGATTTGCCCCCTTGTCAAGCCCTTCCTGCAAAACCATTCTGCTTTTCAGAATATTCGGATTATCCTATATTGCTTCCTGTCCCGTCCCACCAAAGGGGCGTTGCGCAACGTCATCAACGCGGGGCGGGATGCGGTGGACGCTGACGGTGCTTCTGACGAGGGCGCTTGAAGCGGACGGAGAAGACGTGTGGTCCTGACACCCCGACGCTGGTGTCAAGTTTGCGCCAAGGAGCGCTGATGACGGTGGCCAAAGAGCCCGGGCACCGGGGAGAGCACGGAGTAAACCGTAAACCATTGCGTGGGGAATGCCGGGCGATTCCGGTGTGACCTGACTAACGCGTGTGCGTTCTCACACTACCATTGCACACGCGGCTATCGGGCGCATCGGGCGCCCGGCATTCCCTGCGCCCTCTGTCTCAGAGGGCGGGAAATTCAAGGCAAACCTCGCGCGAAACACGCGGCGAGATCGCGAAGCTATGTCTGCCGCTGTTTGACAATCGAATCCCAACTGTGATCGCCTGGCTTGACGGATGTCCATTTTCCTTCGCCATGACTCTTTTGAAGCGGATGGATGGCCGGCTCGAAACCCGGCCATGACGATGCCGCGCTCGGCGCGGCCTGTGCACCAAAAGAAAAGTCCCGCCTCGCGGCGGGACCTCTCGCGTGAGCCTTTAGTCGAAACTACCGACCGCCCTTACCCTGCTGATCGGGTTTCTGGCCCTGACGGTTCGGATCTTGCTGCTGCTGTCCGGGCTTCTGGCCGCCGCCCTGCTGCTGGCCGGGCTTCTGACCCGGGTTCTGGTTCTGCTGGCCCGGCTTCTCATTCGGGTTGGACATCGGGATCTCCCTTGTTGAACGTAACCGGAGATAACCATGGGAACCGCAGTTGGTTTCATGGAACTTGGGTTCCGCTGCGATCAGCGGTAACCGCCTGTTGCGGCGGTGGCGGCCGGAACCGGCCGCCAAACTACCTCTGTACAAGCTACTCCAGCCGCGCCCGCTGCTGTTGCCGCACCCGGTTCCCACTGTTAGAAAATGGCACGAACGCGTCGTTCCGGCTGCCGGGGCCATCGCCCCGACTTGTCAAGGTGGGGCATCGACTTAATCGCAAAACCGGATTCCAATTTGCCGGAATTGCTTCCAACCGACGGCAGCGCATGGATTATTTCGCCCAGCAACTGATCAACGGCATCGTCCTCGGCTCGATTTATGGCCTGATCGCCATCGGCTACACCATGGTCTATGGCATCGTCGGCATGATCAATTTTGCTCACGGCGACATCTTCATGATCGGCGGCTTTATCGCGCTGATCACGTTCCTGATCCTGGTTTCGATCGGGCTGACCGTGGTTCCCGTGATCCTCCTGATCGTGCTTCTGGTGTCGATGGCGATCACCGCGCTGTACGGCTGGACCGTGGAGCGCATCGCCTACCGGCCGCTGCGGCACTCATTCCGGCTGGCGCCGATGCTCTCGGCGATCGGAATGTCGTTCGTGCTATCAAATTATTCGCAAATAGCCCAGGGCGCGCGGG
>DATNMT010000578.1:0-8586 GCA_035602495.1 Bradyrhizobium sp. | reverse complement strand
GCGGCCCTTTCCAAAACAGGCGCGCGTTGGTACATACCCCCCGCGACCCGAGGGCATTGCCAAGGGTTGCCTTCTCAGGAAGCCTCCGGACGGAAACGGCGCCTTTGGGCGTTGGCCAGACCCGTTTCGGCAGTTGGTTTTCGGCAAGGCGCGCAACGGTTTATCGCGGGGTGGAGCAGCCCGGTAGCTCGTCAGGCTCATAACCTGAAGGTCATAGGTTCAAATCCTATCCCCGCAACCAAGATAAAGCCCGGTAGATCAGGCACCCCGCCTTTTCTGCCGGGCGTTTTCGTTTGCGACGGGCAGCGCCCGCCATCCTCAGCGCGGCGGAAAATCGTAGACCGCAATGCGGCGCCGCAAGGCGATCGAGAGGGTGAGTTCCAGCTTGCTCGCGAGGATGACCGAGCCGTCATAGGCCTCGGCGCGTTGCAGGAGGTAGCCGATTTCAATGTTCGAATAGCGGTCGTGTGAATCCTTCACGCCGGTACGCTGTCCGAATAGCGCATCGGCTTCGTCAAAGAGCAATATGGCGCCCGCTGCCGTGGCCTCAGCAAAAATGCGTCCAAAATTCTTTTCGGTCTCACCGATGTCGTTGCTGACGACGGTGGAGAGATCGACGCGATAGAGTTCTCGCTCCAGGCGTTTCGCCAATAGCTCGGCGGCCGTCATGGCATTCGCTCCGCTGAACAACAGCGCCTTGCGCGGGGAGCTGGCGCGTACATTTGCCGTGGCGGCGATCGCGCGGACCTGTGCCAGGTCGCTGGCAAGCAATCTGGCGCTCGGCCTCGGAGCGGCGCGCGTCGGTTTTGCAGTTTTGGACGGCCGTTTCATACCGTGCCTTCGGTCGGGATCGAAAAGTCGCTTCCGGGGGCATCGATGGCATCTTATCCGATCGCCGGCACTCCATCACCAAAGATCGGCCAGCGCCGCACTGAGCGCTCGCCCGGTAAGCCCGATGAATGACCTTAAACACATTACCCTTTAACTCTGCCGATTAACCCTTGGTCAGGCCGGTCCGGCTATACATTGTCCGGAACCGACAAAGCATTCAGTCATGAATACAGACGTCATCGAGCAGTCGGCAAATAGCCCGCGGGTGCGCGGCAAGCCGTCGGCCGCCAAGAGCTGGCTCAAGGCCATCGAGCTGACCTCCCGCATCGAGGCCAATTCCACCCGATTGTTCGCCGATGTCGTCGAGGATTGGGCGGAGCGGCAACCGGATCGCCCCGCGCTGATCTCGGAAGCCGGGACGTTCACTTACCGGACGCTGGCCGAACGGATCAACCGTTACGCGCGCTGGGCGCTGTCGGCGGGCATCGAGGCCGGCGACACCGTCTGTCTTCTGCTGCCGAGCCGGCCGGATTACATCGCCGCCTGGCTTGGCATCAGCAAGGTCGGCGGCGTCGTGGCGCTGATCAACACAAAACTGGTCGGGCTGTCACTGTCCCACTGCATCAATGTTGCCGACGCCGACCACGTCATTCTCGCGGACGAGTTTTCGGATATTTTCGAGACCGCGCTGCCGTATCTCAACCGCGCGCCAAAAATCTGGATCCATGGTGGCCACGGCAGTGAGGTCGACGCGGCGCTGGATGGATTGGACGGAAGCCCGTTGTCACCGGCCGAGCGGCGCACCGTCACCATCAATGATCGCGCGCTCTTGATCTACACCTCCGGCACCACCGGCCTGCCGAAGGCCGCCAGCATCAGTCATCGCCGCATCCTGAACTGGGGCGGCTGGTTTGCCGGACTGACCGGCGCGGGAACCGAAGACCGGCTGTACGATTGCCTGCCGGTCTATCACAGCGTCGGCGGCATCGTCGCGCCCTGCAGCATGCTGAGCGCGGGAGCCTCCGTGGTGCTCGCCGACAAATTCTCCGCGAAAAACTTCTGGCGGGATATCGCGCGCTGGGATTGCACGCTGTTCCAGTATATCGGCGAGCTTTGCCGTTACCTTTTGAAAGCGCCGGTGACCGAACACGAAAACACCCACCGGCTTCGGCTGGCTTGCGGCAACGGGCTGCGCGGCGATATCTGGGAAGCTTTTCAGGCGCGCTTTGCGATCCCGCAGGTGCTCGAATTCTATGCGGCGACCGAAGGCAATTTCTCGCTCTACAATGTCGAGGGCCGGCCCGGCGCGATCGGCCGGATTCCGCCGCTGCTGGCGCACCGCTTTCCGGCGGCGATCGTTCGCGTCGACGCCGAGACCGGCATTCCCCTGCGCAACGCAGATGGCTTCTGCATTCGCTGTACCGTGGGCGAAGCCGGCGAGGCCGTGGGGCGGATCGGCACGGCTGACGGCGGCGGTGGCCGCTTCGAGGGCTATACCGACGCGACCGAGACCGAAAAGAAAATCCTGCGCGATGTCCAGGCGAGAGGCGATGCCTGGTTCCGTACCGGCGACCTGATGCGGCTCGATGAATTGGGCTTCTTCCACTTTGTCGACCGCCTCGGCGATACCTTCCGCTGGAAGGGCGAGAATGTCGCGACCTCCGAGGTCAACGAAGCGGTCGCGGATTTCCCGGGCGTGGTCGACGCAGTGGCCTATGGCGTCGAAATTCCGGGCGCCGACGGCCGCGCCGGAATGGCGGCGGTCGTGGTCGACGACCGCTTCGATCTCGCGGAATTTCGCGATCATCTATCGCGCCGGTTGCCGGCCTATGCCTGCCCGGTCATCCTGCGTTTTTGCAACGAGCTCGATACCACCGAAACCTTCAAGCAAAAGAAGCACCAGCTGGTGCGCGAGGGTTTTGATCCGCGCCTCGTCACGGACCCGCTGTTCTTCAAGGACCCGAAAACCGGCGCCTACCGGCCGATCGATGCCGCCGGGTACGCCCGCATCCTGGACGGTTCGATCCGGCTATAGGTTTGCAGCAAGACGCCTGCGAAATTCGCGGCTGATCGGCAAGCATCGTATTTACCAACCAACGCAAAAGTTCAGCCAATGGCGGCCTTATTTCATATTTGCGCCCTATCATGGCCGCTCCGGATTTAACGAGAAGGCGCAGCCATCCATGTCGGTAAGGTTAAGGATTCTTTCAGCGATGCAGCAGATCGCCAAGGAGCAGCAGGTGACTTTGCCGCCGCTCAATGACGACCTGTCGCTGCACGAAACCGGTTTCGATTCGCTCGGCTTCGCGATCCTGGTGGCGCGGCTCGAAGACGATCTTGGTATCGATCCGTTTACCATGTCGGAGGATGCGGCGTTCCCGCTGACGGTAGGCGACTTCGTCAGGGCCTATGAAAATGTCCCCGCGTGAGATCTTCACGCTCCGGGACTATCTCGGTCCGGAGCTGAAGGGCCGCAGCATTTCGGATGCGCGGCGGGTGGTGTCGCTGACCACTATTCTCGAACAGACCTGCCTGGTCGGCCGCTTCGGCCAGCTCGCCGGGCGCTCGGTGCTGCTTGCGGTTGCCGATCAATTGATTTCCGCGCTGGCGATGATCGAGATCGACGGCGTGGCCCGGCGAATGCTGCTGTGTCCGCCCGATCTCAACGCCGACCACATCGAAACCCTGATCGACGATGCCGGGATCGATGCCATCGTCACCGACCAGCCGGGGCGATGGGCCGATGTCGGCGTGTATCTGGTGGTGGCGGCCCGCGCCCCGGAGCGGGCGGTCAAACAGGCCAAGTCCGAGCGCGCGACCGAGTGGCTGATGCTGACGTCGGGCACCTCGGGCGTGCCGAAGATCGTCGGCCATACACTGGAGGGACTGACCGGCGCGATTGTCGCCGACGGCCCGGCCCGCGGCACGCCGCCGGTGTGGGCGACTTTCTATGACATCCGCCGCTATGGCGGCCTGCAGATTTTCCTGCGCGCCATTATTGGCGGCGGTTCGATGGTGCTGACGGAACCCGGCGAGGCGCTGGCCGATCATGTCGCCCGCCTCAACGCAGGCGGTGTCACCCACATTTCCGGCACGCCCTCGCACTGGCGCAAGCTCCTGATGAGCGGATCGGCCGCGGGCCTTGCGCCGCGTTACGTCCGCCTGTCGGGCGAGATCGCCGACCAGGCCGTGCTCGATGGCCTCAAAGGCGCGTTTCCCGAAGCCTCGATCGGTCACGCCTACGCGTCAACCGAAGCCGGCGTAGGTTTTGCCGTGAACGATGGCCTCGAGGGCTTTCCCGCATCGTTGCTGGGGCAGGGCGGCGATGGCGTCGAAATGAAGGTCGAGGACGGATCGCTGCGGATCCGCTCGACGCGGGCGGCGCATGCCTATGTCGGCCGCCACGCGGCGGCGCTGACCGACAATGACGGATTCGTCGATACCGGCGACATGCTCGAGCTGCGCGGCGACCGCTATCACTTCGTCGGCCGGCGCGGCGGCATCATCAATATCGGTGGCTTGAAGGTTCATCCCGAGGAGGTCGAAGCGGTTATCAACGGGCACGCAGATGTACGGATGTCGCGCGCCAAGTCGCGCAAGAGCCCGATCACCGGGTCGATCGTGGTCGCCGACGTGATTCTGGCCGATGGCTGCGACGTCAGCCGCAGCGGGCAGATCCGCGAAGAAATCATGGCCGATTGCCGGGCACGGCTCGCGCCTCACAAGGTTCCCGTGATGATCAAATTCGTCTCCGCGCTCGATATCACGGCGGCCGGAAAGCTGGCGCGAACCGATGCATAATGTAGTGGTGACCGGGGGCAGCCGCGGCATCGGCCTTGCGATCGCGCGACGGCTGGCGGCGGCCGGCTACAATGTGATCGCGGTGGCGCGGCGCGAAAGCGACGAACTGCGCGAGACCATCGGCGCAATCATCAAGCAGGGTATCGGCGGCCTTCACTTCCGGGCGTTCGACCTCAGCGAGACCGACGCCATTCCGGGCTTTGTGAAGGACTTGCGCGACGAATTCGGCGCGATCTACGGTCTCGTCAACAATGCCGGGATCGGCAATGAAGGCCTGCTCGCCACCATGCACAACAGCGAGATCGAGGCGCTGGTGCGTCTCAACGTGCTGTCGCCGGTGATCCTGACAAAATATATCGTGCGGCACATGATGGCCGACGGCGAGGGGCGCATCGTCAACATGTCCTCGATCATTGCGAGCACCGGCTATAACGGCCTGTCGGTCTACGGCGCGACCAAGGCAGCCGCGACCGGCTTCACCAAATCGCTGGCGCGCGAGGTCGGCAAGCTCGGCATCACCGTCAACGCCATCGCGCCGGGCTTCATCGACACCGAATTGACGCAAACGCTGTCGGAAGATCAGCGCAAGCGGATCGCCGGCCGCAGCGCGCTGCGCCGTCTGCCGGAGACCGACGATGTCGCCCGCATGGTCGAATATCTCCTCGGCGACGGCGGCCGCAACATCACCGGCAGCGTGCTGACCATCGACGCCGGCAATACGGCGTGAGCCGATCGCCGTGGGCTTACGTAAGCCGATCTGACGCATTTTCCCTGCGCACAACACCGTGCAGACGCGCGCAAAACAATTCCGCAAAATGTCACGATGGGGTACACTATAAAGGGAGACTTGTTGCACCGGAACGTTGAACCCGTCAGGCAAAGGAGCCATTCATGAATAGTTCAAACATGGGCCCGGTACCTGAAGCTCCACGCAAGGAAGACATGATCGCCGACGGCGGCGCCCAGCGCCCGATGTCGCAGCAAGGTGCCGCCGATTCTCACGGCCACGAAATGCATCCGCAAAAATTTGTCCGCTTGGTCGGCTGCCATGAATCAAACGCGGCAAACCACGGATCCGCGCATCCTCCGCACTAGGTCCTCGCCGGCGAATTGATCGCGGCTCAATGCCCCTGACGCGAGTAGATCTCATAGAACGTGATGACGATCTCGAACGCGATCAGGAACACCACGATCAGCTCCAGCCGCAGCGAGCGCTTGGTGTCGATGATGTCGGACAAGGTGGTCGCGGTGTCCGAGATCACCGCCAGCTTTCGGTTCAACGTATCGACGCGCTCGCTGAGCTCATATTCGTCCTCGAGGCGGGCATAGAGCCGTTCGAGGTCGGGCCGGTCCCACAGCACGTCCGGCTTTTCTCCGACCGCGACCCGGCCCGACAGGCGATGCTGCACCAGCAAGGCATTGCCCAGCAGCTTGAGCAGGTCGGTCCTGTTCCGTGAAGTTTTTCCCAGCCTTGCGAGTTCGCGGGCAAACGGCTCGATGGTGTCGAAGACGTTGGCGAGCTCTCTTTCGTCGCGTCCGAGCACGACGCTCTTGGCCAGGGCGTCAGACACGATCAGAAGTCTTTGCAGCGAGAATTCCCGGACCAGGATCGGTCCGCCGACCGGGATGGTTTCCTCGGCGTCCCTGGCGACCTGTATTTTGGCCCACTCTTCTTCGGCAGGCGAGATCTTGCCAAAGGTGCGCGCCTGCAGCCGCTCGAGAAACTCGGCCTCCTCGTCGGCGGTCAGTCCGATGAACACCGCGACGCCGTAGCGAAACAGCACGGCCAATTTGTCGGCGCCGACCCGCACCGCCAGCGGCGCGCTCGACAACAACTCGCCCTCGAAGCCGGCCGTGTTGATGCGGTCGCCGATAAGAAGCGCGTGCGCGGTCAGTTGCTGGGCCGTGGGATTGGAGTCCGGCATCCGCAACGAGTAGCAGATAGCAGAGGATATTTCGATGACGCCGGGAAGCCGCCGAGCCGCCTTCGCCTGCCGTCGACGCGATTTCTCAGCCTGAAGCAGGCGTTATCAGCTCATCGATCCCGATCGGGAACCGGCGCACCCGGATCCCGGTCGCGTGCCAGACCGCATTGGCGACCGCGCCGGCCGAGCCGGTGATGCCGATTTCGCCGACGCCCTTGATGCCCAGCGCGTTGACGTAGGCGTCGTGCTCCTCGATCATCAGCGCCTCCAGCGACGGTACGTCGGCATTCACCGGGACGTGGTAGTCGGCAAGGTTGGCGTTGAGGATCCGCCCCGAACGGCGGTCCACCACGGCCTGCTCGTGCAGGGCGAACGACACGCCCCAGATCATGCCGCCCAAAATCTGGCTGCGCACGAGCCGGGGATTGATCACGCGTCCGGCGGCGAAAGCGCCGACCAGGCGGGTGACGCGGATCTGGCCGAGATCGGGGTCGACCTTGACCTCGGCGAACACCGCGCCATGGGCATGCATGGCGTAGTTGGATTGCGCCGCGGGATCGGGGGCGCCGTTGCCGCGCGCTTCGATCTGCTTGAGGCCGGCGCGGCCGAGGATCTCCGCAAAACTCTCGCTCCGCGCCTCATCGTCGCGGCGGAACAGCCGGCCGCCGCGCGCGACCACCCCGGCGTTACCGGCCCCGAACAAGGGCGATCTGCGATCGGAGGTGGCGAGATCGGCGAGTTTGGCGATGACGGCGGCGCCCGCATTGTGGATGGCCATGCCTGCGGTCGCGGTGTGGGCCGAGCCGCCGGCGATGCCGGCGTCCGGCAAATCCGATGTGCCCGATTTGAACTCGACCTGTTCAAGTTCAAGGCCGAGCCCGTCGGCGGCAATTTGCGCAAGCGCAGTCCAGGCGCCCTGGCCCATGTCGTGCGCGCCGGTCTCCATCAGGCCGGAGCCGTCGCTTCGCACCACCGCGCGCGCCTCGGCCTGGAACATCAGCGCCGGAAACGTCGCCGTGCCCATTCCCCAGCCGACCAGCAGGCCGGTCTGATCGCGCATCGCGCGCGGCTTGAGCGGCCGCTTCGACCAGCCGAAGCGCTCGGCGCCCTGCGCGTAGCATTCGCGCAACGCCTTTGAAGAGAACGGCTTGCCGGAGATCGGCTCGACCTCGGCATAGTTTTTCAAACGGAAGGCGAGGGGGTCCATCCCGCAAGCCCATGCCATTTCATCGATCGCGCTCTCCAGCGCGATCGAGCCCGTCGCTTCACCGGGCGCGCGCATGAACAGCGGCGTGCCGGTGTCGACCCGGACAGCCTCGTGCGAGGTGGCGATGGCGGGGCTCGCGTAAAGCGTATGCGAGGCGTCGGCGGCCGGCTCGTAAAAATCGTCGAACGTGCTCGTCACCGTTTTGGCGTGATGGGCGATCGCGGTCAGGCCGCCGCCGGCATCCGCGCCGATGCGAAGCGTCTGGCGGGTCGGCGCACGATGGCCGACCGGGCCGTACATCTGCTCGCGGCGCAGCACGAGCTTGACGGGTTTTCCCACCATCCTTGCCGCCAGGATGCCGAGGATCTGCGGTCCGGAGATCAGCCCCTTCGAACCGAAACCGCCTCCCAGGAACGGGCTGCGAATATGGATCTTGTCCGGCGAGATGCCGAACAGCCCCGCGATCCGTCCTTGCGCCATGGCAAGGCCCTGGCTCGGCGTATCGATTGACAATTTATCGCCGTCCCACGCGGCTACGATCGCGTGCGGCTCCATGGCATTATGATATTGGGTGGGCGTCTCGTAGGTCGCCTCGACGCGCTTCGCGGCCGCGGCGAGACCCGCCTCCACATCGCCCCGCCGCATCGCGGAGGGATTGCCGATGCCGACGGCGGGCGGCACAAAACTCTCGCCGCCATCAAGACCGACGCGGGCGGGCAGCACTTCGTACTGCGGCGAAAGCAGTGCGGCGCCTTCCGTCGCAGCCTCCAGCGTTTCGGCGATCACCACCGCGATCGGCTGGTTGGCATAACGCACGCGATC
>DATNMT010000643.1:0-4687 GCA_035602495.1 Bradyrhizobium sp. | reverse complement strand
GTCGCGCGCGCGGGCATGCCTGCTCCCCGGGACGATTGATATATTACTATATGAACGGGAGCAAAGGCAAAAATTGACCGGCGCTGTCATTTGGTCCGTGGCATCCAACAGGCCGCGTACCCTCACGTCAGCAGCGTCTGTTGCGCGAGGAAGTTCCGCTTCGACTGGCTGTCGCAGTCTCTTCGATCGCTCGGGATAGGCCGCCTTCGTGATCGGTAAGTCACCGGGCGCGAAGCGCCGGCGCCGTTCGCGCACGAACGACATCTTGACGACCAGGCGCTTCGGCCGGAGGGCGATCAGGTAGCCGGCAGCGCCGCACCTTCGACCAGTTCGAGATCGGCCGTCAACTTCTTGCCCCTGGTTTCAGGTCCCAGAAGCACGGCGATCACCACGACGACGAGGAAGAGCATCGTGCTGATCATCATCGGCATGGCGAAGCCCATATTCATCTGCACGGCCATGTAGGTCAGCACCGGCGCTATCAAGCCGCCCCAGATCGCCCCCTGATGATAAACAAATCCGGACGCGGTCGCCCGCACTTCGGTCGGGAAACGCTCGGCCAGATAGCTTGGGTTCTGGCCGTAGATCGAACCGCCGAAGATGCCTTGCAGGATGAACCCTCCGACGATGTAGGTCGGATCCAGCGTCCACAGATAGAGCGGCGTCACGAAGATCGCGAGCGTGGCCGGCACGATGATGCCCGGCCGGCGTCCCCATTTGTCCGAAACCACGCCCCACAGCGCGCTGCCGGCGAAGACGACGATGTTGGCCCAGAACAGCGGCTTGGCCACCATCAGCGGCGTCCAGTTCAGCTCCTTCTGCAGGTAGGTGGAGAAAAGTGCCCAGATCGAGTAGTAGACGCAGAACGCGCTGCCCATCCACAAGCAGGCGGTCAGCGTGTTGAACAGCACGCCGCGCTTGAAGATCGAAAACAAGGGCGCCTTCACTTCGGCCTTGGCTTCCCGCTGGATGCGCTTGTTCTCGACCCAAACAACCGGCTCCTTCACGTAATACCGGATCCAGACCACGACGAGTGCCGGCAATATTCCGATCCACAGCAGACCGCGCCAGCCGATCACGTCGAACAGGAAGCCGTAGGCCAGCGCCGATAAAGCGAAGCCAAGACCCCATGAGCCCTGCAGGACGCCGCTCATGAAGCCGCGGGAACGCGAGGGCCAGGATTCCATCGCAAGGGCCGCACCGGCCGGCCATTCCGCGCCCATCCCGATACCGAGCAGCGCGCGGAAAAAGAACAGGAACGCAAAGGTCGGAGAAAAGCCGGCGATGAAGTTGCAGAGCGAGTACCAGAGAATGGATATCATCAGCGGGGCTTTTCGACCCATCCGGTCAGCCATCCAGCCGGCGGCCGTCGCGCCCACCAGCCGCATCCACAGGGTAATTGTGAACACCGCGGTCACCGCGGTCAAAGGCACATCAAATTCCTTGGCAATCGGCACCATGATCAGCAGGAAGATCGTGAAATCGAAGGCATCCAGGGTCCAGCCGAGCCAGGCGGCGATGTAGGCGTTCCATTGGTCCTTGGTCGGCTCTTTCCACCAGGGAATATTCGCTGAATGATCGAGCGTCGTTGACATGGTCTCCCCCTTGTTGGTTTCGGATCGCGTTCCGGGCAGCCGTGGCGATTCAAAAAGATTGCCGACCGCTTGCGAAGCGGCGCGCAACCCATGGAATCTGAACGGCAATGGAGACCAAAAAAGACGGCGGTCTCCTGAGAAATCGTGCCTACCGACGGCAGCAACCGTGCCCAGCGCAAGGAGCGGGGATTTCGGCACGTCCCCGCTTGAGGGCTCTCAGAGATTCGGCAGGCTAGCTCGCATGGCAGCACGTGGCAAACAGTAAGGATTGTTGTCCATTTGCCTTCGTCGTTACTTTTTGACGCTCAGGAAGCCTGCACGCTCACGCAGCTCACGCAGGCCGAAATCTGCCAACAGATCGATGAGCGCTTGCGCCTGTTTCGCGTGAGCGGCGCGCGTGGTTACCGCCGCCGTATACATGGTCGCGAGCTCGCATCCCCGCGGCAGCGATCCCGACAGCACCACGCCCGGGGTCGAAATGATCTCGGTCGATTGCGTGCAGCCGATCGGCCGCAACGCGTCGCTTTCGGCCAGATGGCGCATCGCGGTTGCGCCATTGGGATAGATCTTGAGCCGGCTGGCGACGGCGTCGGCGATGCCGAGCTGCCCCAAAACCTTTGCCACGTGGATCCCGGCCGTCGATACCTTGGTATCGGGAACGAAGATCGCGTCCGCCGCAAGCAACGCATCGCGCAATGCCGCGGCATCCTTCGCCACCAATTGCGGATCGCCGGCGCGCACCGCGAGGGCGGTCTCGACCAGGCCGACATCGGCGATCGAAGCGGGCGTGACAAAATTCTCTTCCGCCAGTCTGGCGACGATGGCCGCCGTCAGGATCACGATGTCGGTCGGCGTGCCCTTGCGCAATTTGTCGGCCATGGCGCCGACCGCGCCGAACTCGCCGGCGATGTCGAACCCGGTCTTTTCCTTGAATTTTGGCGCAAGGCTCGCGACCAGGCCTTGGGCCGCGCCGCCCGAGAGAATGTTCAATGCGCTCATGCGCCCAGTTCCATCGCCGCGATCAGGCGCTCGCGGGTGATCGGGAGATCGCGAACGCGGATCTCCAGCGCGTCGAACACCGCGTTCGCGATCGCCGCCGTGACCGGCCCGTGGGCGGCCTCGCCGGCGCCGACCGGATCGCTGTCGGGGCGCTGGATCAGTTCGACCACGACCTCCGGCACCTCGCTGAAGCGAAGGATCGGATAATCCGTCCAGCTGGTGCTGGTGATGCGCTTGTCGTCGAAGCGAATGCGCTCCTTCAGCACCCAGCTGGTCGCTTGAATGGCGCCGCCTTCGATCTGGTTGATCACACCGTCGGGATTGATAGCCTCGCCGACGTCGACCGCGAGCGTCAGCCGCTTGACGCGGATGTCCTCGGCGCCCTCGACCTCGGCGATGACGGCGCAATAGGCGCCGGTGTTCTTGTATCGCGCAAAGCCGATGCCATAGCCTGTGCCGGCGCGTTTCTCCGGTTTCCAGTTCGCGCGCTTCGCGGCGGCGCGAATGACATCCTTGGCACGCTCGTCCCTCAAATGCCGCAGCCGGAACGCAACCGGATCTTCACCGCGCTCGGCGGCGATTTCGTCGAGAAAGGATTCGATCGCAAACACATTGCCCTGCGCGCCCAGCGTCCGCAGCGCGGAGGTGCGGACCGGCATGGTCGTCAGGCGATGGGAGTCGATTTGCCAGGATGGGAAATCGTACAGCGGTATCGAATTGCGATCGCCGCCGCCGCCGTTGGCTTGCGGCGGATTGGTCGAGATCATGCGCGGAAACGGCGTGGCGAGTTCAGTCCCGGCGAGCAGAGCAGGCTGCGCCGCGCGTCCCGGCCGCGCGGCGTGGCCGTTGCTCCAGATGCTGTGGCGCCAGTCGACGATTTCGCCCTGCGCATCGAGATCGGCCTCGATCTCGATCGCCATCGCCGCACCGAACGGCGCGTGCGACATCTCGTCGGCGCGCGACCATAGTACCCGCACCGGACGGCCGCCGGCGGCTTTCGCCAACAGTACGGCATCGAGCGCGACATCGTCGGCGGCGTTGTGGCCGTAACAGCCGGCGCCCTCCATGTGCTCGACCGTGATGTTCTCGGCCGGCAGTTTCAGAACGAGCGCGAGATCGGCGCGCAGGAGATAGACCCCCTGGCTGTGGGTCCAGACGTGGACGCGATCTCCATTCCATTGCGCCGTGGCGCAGGACGGCGCGATCGAGGCATGCGCGATATAGGGGCGGGTGTATTGCCGCCGGATGGTGCGCTTCTTTTCAACCGCCCCGGCCGTCGCTTTCTTGTCGACGACCGACGATTCCACCGGTTGGGCTTTCAGGAATTCCGCCAGCCGGTTTTCATCGGGAAGGGTTTCACCCGGCGACCACGTCGCGCCCTTGCGCAGCATGTTCAGCGCGGCCTCGGCGCCAGCCTCGGTTTCGCTGATGACGCCCGAAAAATTGCCGTCGCGCACGATCGCGACCAGGCCGGCGACGGCGCGCGCGCCGTCTTCGCTCAGGTCGGCGAGTTTTGCGCCCGACAGTTCAGGTCGCAGCACACGGCCGTGCAGCATGCCGGGCAGCGCCTGGTCGTGGATGAAGCGGGGTTGGGCAAAGACCTTGTCGGGAATATCCAGCCGCTGCACGGAATTTCCGGCCAGCGCGCGCTTTGCAGATTGCTTCGGCACCGCGCCCGGCGTGGCCTTGCGGTCCAGCGAGACTTTGTCGGCGAGTTCCCAGTAGCTGGTGCTGATATTGCCGGGACCGGAGATGGTGCCGTCCTTGATTTCGAGCGCGTCGATGCCGACGCCAAGCTGATCGGACGCGGCGGTCAGAAAAATCTGCCGGATTTCGGCGCAGGCCTGTCGGATGGCGCGGCCGGACTGCTGCACCGAAAGACTGCCCGAGGTGACACCCTCATTTGGGCTTGCCGCCGTCGAGGCGCGCACCATCTGCACGCGACCGAAATCGACATCGAGTTCGTCGGCGGCAATTTGTGCAAGCGTGGTGACGATGCCTTGCCCAATCTCGACCTTGCCCGGCGACAGCGTCACGTGCCCATCGGATGAGAACCGGATCCATGACGACAGCACCGGGTTGGCGGCAAGGCT
>DATNMT010000550.1:0-12464 GCA_035602495.1 Bradyrhizobium sp. | reverse complement strand
AGGCGCGCCTGACGGTGCCGACTTCCAGCGTGCGCGCAACGTTGATCCATTCCCTGCGCACCGCGGCGACGCCAAACGCCGTGTTCAGCAGCATCGGCCACACCGAGCAGATGAAGATGACAAAAATCGCCGACAGGCCGGCATCCTTGATGGTGTAGAGCGCCAGCGGCATCCAGGCGAGCGGCGAGATCGGCTTGAGAATCTGGATGAACGGGTCGAGCGCCTGGTTGATCAGGGGCGACATCCCGATCAGGAAGCCGAGCGGAATCGCGATCAGCACGGCGAGCAGATAGCCCAGGCCGACGCGCGCGATGGAATAGCCGAGCTGGATGCCGAGGCCCTTGTCGTTCGGGCCGTTGTCGTAGAACGGCCGCTTGAGGTGGTCCCACAATTTGGCGCCGACATCGAGCGGACTCGGCATCGCCGATTTGCCCTGGGTCGCGGTCTGGCCCATCAGCCTGGCGTATTCGGGGCTCATATTGGCGATCGCGCCGGTGCCGCGGGTGGCGATATGCCAGATGCCGATGAAGGCGAGGAACAGCACGATCGAGACGACGCCCGCGCGAAAGCGAAGGGAGGCGGTCATCTCCCTCTCCCCGCTCGCGGGGAAAGGGTCGGGGTGAGGGGCTCTCTCGACGAGCTCAGGTCTCGGTGAGTCCCCCTCACCCGGATCGCGCGCGAGCGCGCGCAATCCGACCTCGCCCCGCACGCGGGAAGACAAGCAGCCACCACTGTCACGACGCCTTCCTGATCTTGAAACTGTTGAGATAATCGTCGGGCTTGGCCGGATCGAAGGTCTTGCCCATCACCGCGAACGATTTGTACGCGGTCGCGGGCGGCTTCAGCCCCATCTCGATCATGACCTTGGCGGTGTCGGTGGCGAGATAGACCTGTTCGGCCACCGCCTTGTAGTCGACATCGCCCTTGATCTGGCCCCAGCGCTTCATCTGGGTGAGCATCCAGACCGCGAAGGATTGCCAGGGGAACGGGTCGAAATCGACCCGCCTGGCGTCGGTCTTCACGCCGCCCAGGCCGTCGGCATAGGTGCCGGTGAGCACCTGCTCCAGCACGGTGACGGGCGCGTTGATGTAGTTTGCGGGCGCGATCGCTTCCGCGATCTGCTTGCGGTTTTCGGCCTTCGACGCATAGGCGGTGGCGTCCACGATCGCCCGCGTCAGCGCCGCAAAACTGTTCGGCGATGTCGTGATGAATTCCCGGCTCGCGGCGAAGCTGCAGCAGGGATGGCCGTCCCAGATCTCCTTGGACAGGATGTGCATGAAGCCGACGCCGTCATAGATCGCGCGCTGGCAGATATTGTCGGGCGCGAGGAAGCCGTCGATGTTTTCGGCGCGCAGATTGGCGACCATCTCCGGCGGCGGCACCGAGCGCAATTGCACGTCGGTATCGGGATCGAGGCCATGCTCGGCGAGATAATAGCGCAGCAAATAGTTGTGCATCGAATAGTCGAACGGAATGGCGAATTTCATGCCCTTCCAGTCCGCAGGATTGCGCTTGTCCTTGTGCTTGACGGCGAGCGTAATGCCCTGGCCGTTGATGTTCTCGATCGCCGGCACCGTGAACGGGATCGCCTGCGCGCCGAGGCCGAGCGAAATCGCGATCGGCATGGGCGCCAGCATATGCGCCGCGTCGTATTCCTTGTTCAGGGTCTTGTCGCGGATCACCGCCCAGCCGGCGGTCTTGACCACCTCGACGTTGACACCGTGCTTCTCATAGAAGCCGAGCGGCGCCGCCATGATGATCGGCGTCGCGCAGGTGATGGGAATGAAGCCGACCTTGAGGTCTTTCTTCTCCGGCGCTCGCGCTTCGGCAAAGGCCTCGGTCGCGGTCTGAATCGGGAAAAATTGCGACAGCGCGGCAAGCGCGGTGGAGGCCCCGACCGATTTCAGGAACGCGCGCCGCGCGGCGTCTTTCGGGAACATCGCGCGCATCACCGCCGACGCCACCACGCCCTCGTAGCGCTTTTCCTCTGAGGTGACCTGCTCGCAACGCAACGTCGGCGCCGCCTGGTCGTGCTCGGCCGCGGACCGATGCTGGCCGCACACGCAGCCCGACCGGGAAAGCCCGCGGTCGGCATCAAACGGATCGTCGAAGGTGGACATGCCCCATTCCTTTACGTGGCGCCGAGAAACCCAAGGGCAAAACCGCCATTTTCAGCAGTTTCACCGCCCGGCCACAGAACGCGGCCAGGCGGTGAAAAAGCATGCAGTTTTTATGCCGCTTTTTCGGTCAGCTTGGCCTCCGTGGGCAGGCCTTCCTCGATCGGCAGCGACGGATCCCGCGACCATTCGTTCCAAGATCCGAAATACATCCGCACATCCTTCACCCCGGCATTCTTGAGCGCGAGGAAGGTGTTGGACGCCCGGGCTCCCTTGAAGCAATAAAGGTAGACCGGGGTATTCTGGGAAATGCCGACGGTGGCGCATTCGGCCAGGATCTCGTCCCTCGACTTGAAGCGCGGCCCCTCCGCGGTCGGCTTCATCATGCGGTACCATTCCAGCCAGACCGCGCCTGGGATGCGTCCCTTGCGCGGGCAGAAGTCCTTGCCGTAGGGCGAAGAGCTGTCGCCGATCCATTCATCGACGTCGCGGACGTCGAGCAGCGCGATGCCGGGCTTGCCGACCGCCGCCAGCATGGTCCTGGCGTCGATCAGGATGTCGCCGGCCTCCGGCACGATGGAGAACGACGCCGGCACAGGCTTCGGCACGGCGGTCGTGACCGGCAGGCCCTTGGCCGCCCAGGCGTCGAACCCGCCATGGAGCACCTTGACCTTGGGATAGCCCAGCATGGTCAAAAGGTAATAGCCGCGGCACGACTGGCCGAAGCCGGAATTCATCGACTGCTCGTAAATGACGGCGGTTTCCTTGCCGGAAAGGCCGGCTTTGCCGAACGCATCGGCGAATTTCGTCTTCAGTTCGTTCATGCCTTCCGGCGTCGACGTCGCAAGGTAGGTGAAGATCTCGTGCACATTCACCGCGTTCGGGATGTGACCGGCGGCATAGGCATCGGGATTTCGCGTGTCGATGATCACGCACTGTTCCTTGGCTGTGAGATCGGCGAGTTCGCCGGCAGAAATCAGAACGTCCGTCATGGCAGGCCTCTCCTGTTTGTGGTTGGTGGTGGGTCGAACCGAAATCCCTTCAAAACTCAGGCGCAAACTCAGGAATCTTGCAGCATCTTGCGAAGCTGTTTGGTGGCCGGGGTAACGATGGCGACGAAGTAGGCTTCGCGTAGCCGGCGCTGGGCGCGATGGCTCATCAGGTAGCCGCGGGCGCCGCAGTGAAGCATCGCCGCATGTGCGGCGGCGACCGAGGCATCGCCGGCCTGCAGGCGAAGGGCGACGACGCGATTCCAATAGTCGTCGCCGGTGTTGTAGGGGTCGCGCGCCAGTTCCATGGTCCGCGCTTCAAGATTTGCCAGCGCGTCCTGAAAATCGCCGGGCTGCTGCGGCAGATAACGATTGACGTGGCCGAGCGGGCCGTCGACTTCCTTCATGATCGCGATGCAATCGCGGATCAGGCCGATCGCCATGCCGGCCTGCAGCAGGACGAATCCGGCACGGATTTTCTTCACGAACGGGCCGGCCGATTCCGCGAGAATCAGGCCGTCGGGAACGAAGGCGTCGCGGAACTGCACGCCATAGGTGCCGGTGCCATCCATGGCGAGGAACGGCTTGCACGGCTGCAGGGTGACCGCGGGATCGGAACAATCGGCGAGAAACATCACGATCTCGCCGGGACGATTTTCGACCTCGAAGATGGTGCCGAAGAAATGATTGGGGCCGAGGTTGGATACCCAGGGCAGCGCGCCGCGCACGGCGTAACCGCCGTCGACCCTCCGCCCTTTCAGTTTCAGCTTTTCGATGCCGAAGAAACTCTTCATCGGATTGGAAAGCCCGGTGCCGCCGAGGATTTTTCCCGCCGCCGCGTCGCCGGCGAAACCCGCCAGCGCCGGATTGCAGGAATTGACCGCGTACCAGACCAGCGTGTTCTGGCACCATCCCATGAAGGCGGTCGCGCCGCAGACTTCGCCAAGCGCGGCCATCGACTGGATGGCGCAGGAAAGATCGGCCGCGCCCTGGTTCGGCCGATGGCTGCCCCAGGCGCCGGCATCGCCGAGCCGGCGCAGCAGCGCGGCCGGATAAAGCTTGCCGCTGTCGATGTCGGCGGCGAGCGGCGCCAGCTCCTTGCGTGCAATGGCGGAGACCGCATCGACGATCGATGCCGGCGGAAGATGTTGATCTTCGTCGAGCGAAAGACGCGATGCGGCCAGTGCGCTCATTGGATGCTCCGAACGATTGCTGTTTCAGGGGGCGCTTGCACGCCCGCCGTCGCTTACGCCGTGACCTCGAGATTGACCGGGCGGGTGAACGTGTTGGCGACCGGCGACCATTTCTTGACATGGTTGACCAGCGCATCGATCTCGCTCTGCGGCACGCCCTCGCAGACCATGTCGACCTTGACCCGCACATCGGTGAAGCCGACCGGCTTCTCGCTGACGTCGCCGGTGCCCCAGACCGCTGTGATGTTGAGGTCGCCTTCGAGCTGCAGTTCGAGCTTGTTGACGATCCAGCCGCGATGCACGGCGTTGGCGTGCAGCCCGACCGCAAGGCAGGAGCCGAGCGCGGCGAGCGAGGCCTCCGACGGATTGGGCGCGGTGTCGTCGCCTAACAGGCCCGGCGGCTCGTCGACGATATAGGGCGGCAGGTTGCGGATATAATTGGCGTGGCGGAACTTGCCTTCGGCCACCGTCTTGCATTTCAAGGTCTTGATGACCTTCGGATTGGCCTTGCCGTTCGCGATGAGCTGCTCCAGCCCGTTTTTGTCGATCGGGGCGAGGCAGCCTGTAAGCACTGTTTTTTGAGCGACCGCGGTCATCTGTCTTCTCCCTGGGGGGTAGGATACCGAACGGTCTGTTTTCTGCATAACCCGTGCCAGAGACCGCGCCGGAGAAAACCTGAAGCGGTGAAACCGGTTAGCCTGCGCTGCCCTGGAATCGGTCAGCCGCGAGTTGCTCAATCGCGATGCAGTTGCCGCCCCGGCGCGATTATTTTGGGCAAACGAAGATGCGACTTGATGATTTCACTGCGGTCCGATTAACTGCGGCGCATGGGCAAATCAGCTTCGAAGAAGAAATCGACCGCGGCGCTCGCCGCCGGCGACGATGAATCCGCGCGCGGGCGCCTGCTCAACGCGGCGACGCACTTGTTCTGCAAGAACGGCATCAACGCCACCGGCATCGACGCCATCATCGACGAGGCCGGCACTGCGAAGACCACGCTCTACAAGCTGTTCGGCTCCAAGACCAATCTCGTGCATGCGGTGCTCGAGAGCGAAGGCAAGCAGTGGCGCGAATGGTTCATCGCGGCGATCGAGGCCGGCGGCGGCGATCCACAGACCAAACTGGCGCGGATATTTCCGGCGCTGAAGAGCTGGTTCGGCGAGGAACGCTTTTACGGCTGCCCCTTCATTAACGCGGTCGCCGAACACGACAAGGACAAGAAGCAGTTCCGCAACATCGCGTTGCGGCACAAGAAGGTCGTGCTCGCGCACATCGAAAAACTCGCCGGCGAAATGGGTGCGGCCGAGCCGGAAGTGCTCGCCCATCAATTGGCGCTGCTGATCGACGGCGCCATCGTCGCCGCCATGGTGTCGGGCGATCCCGGCGTCGCCGACACCGCCGGACTTGCGGCCGACTCGCTATTGCCGCCTGCCAAGCTGAAGAAGCAGAGGCGCGCGGCCGCCGCGCCGGCGCAGCTGATGGCGGTCTGAGGCGGCCGCTTTCGCTTTTCTCGTCATAATCGGTTTCGCGCAAAACATGGTGCAGCGTTATGGCTTGACGTAAATGCTCTCATACAATCCTGCGTATTCCTCCTTCCAGCCTCTCTTGTCCACGAGAAACCGCCTTAAATTTTCATGCGCCTTCACCCAAAGCACCGTATCGATTTGGTATTTCTCAAGCACCTCGTCCCAGGCAGTCTCATCAATCTCCCATTCGGCCAGTTTGAAATAGTCGCGTAGCAACGCATCTGGATAAGCGGTAGCTCCCCGACCGTCCACGAACACAGGTACGGTGCCTCGGGTGTGGAAAATCAAAACGCCGCCGACGTTCCAGTTGTTCAGAAGCCGCGCATGCGAAAAGTGTGTTTGAAGATATTGTGCATCCTGCTCCGAAAGCATTTCCGGAAGTCCGAGAGCCGGCTCTATTTGCATAAAAGTCAGCGGCAGCGCGCACGCGCCAACGATGCCGGCAGCCAGCAACGATTTCTGGACTTGAAAATTATTCAGCTGTTTGGGCAGCAGCCGGTCGATGTGGAGTGCCAACGGAACCGTCGAGAACAGAAAAAAGAACGACATGTACCTGAATTGATAAAATCCCAACAACAAAAACAGCCAGGACAGCAGCCGTGCCTCCAGGGGAACAGGATGCGAGCCTCGGTAGCGCAGTTCAAACCCGATAAATATCAGAATATAGATGATGCCAGGAACGCTTCGCAGCAGGTTACCCGGCACGGTTATGTTTGAATAATAAGACTGCCACTCGGTGATGTTGGCTTGCACGAAGTGGCCGAGCGTAGCCGTCACGCCATCGTAGATATGCCAGCCGAGTGGATTGATGAATATTGCAATGAAGCATCCGGCTGCCGCGAAGCTGTAGATTTTCAGATTTGCCCAATCCCGCCGGAGCAAGGCCAGGCCGCCAAAAATGCCGACAATAAGAAACCCGAGCAGGAAGCCGCCATGCAGATTGGCCCAAAGGACCATGATCGCGGGCAGCAAGAACCATCGCGTTCTCTTCAGACATTCGCCGAAGAAAATGACGCAAAACAACATCGTGGGAGTGTTTGGCGAAGCGGCGAGATAAACATTGGGGGGCGTCGCAAAAGAGGGGTAGAGCATGCACGCGGAAAAACCCGAAATGCAAACCGCGATGGCCGAAGCTCCGCTGCGCAGGCAGACGGACGCAAGATATCCGACGATGACCGCGCCACATGCAATTGTAAAAAATACGAGACCGCTAAAGCCCGTATATTGAAACAATACGCTGGCGATCACGTCCCAAAGCCAGGAAAGATTGTACCATTGCCTGTCGCCGAGGGTGAATGACCATGGGTCCTGGAAAGGAACATGGCCTCGGTCTCTGATCAGGTCTCCGGCGGCCAGGTGCCATCCCAAATCCCAGTGCCCGAGCAGAAGCGGCGTGTTTGAAAGGTAATACAAGGACGCGAACGAAATCAGGAAGACATAAATTCCGGACCTCTGGAAGGCAGAGTCGATCGTCTTTGGCCCTCTTCCAATTTTAGACTCGCCCCAAACCTCCAGCGCGTCCATGAATGAGCCCCTCACGATCGAAGCGGGCCTCCTGCGGGCCCTGCATGCTCCTGGGTCTGCATGGTGAGATGCAAACACTCGTCGCTTTAGGATGATCGTTCTAAAGTTGAGTAAAGATCAGCCGTGCAATTCGATCACTGCCCGCTCAAGAATCTTCTGGTTAACGAATGCGCCTACGTGGAACTCGCGATCATGAGGGCCGGGTATTGACGCGCCTTTAAAGTAGCTTGAGGTGCTTGGGGTCCGCTCCACCCCCGTGAACGGACATCTTCAGCCCGTTCTCTCAGGTCCGAAAAGGGCCAAACGCAGACATCAAGCAACTGAAAACCCAGCCGTATTGGCCGGGGCTTTGGAGATGGAAGAATTGTTCGGTCAGCGTCAAGTGGCAGGACTGGGTGATCAACTCGCAAAGCGGCTGCCCGCCCCGGTGGCCGCACACCGGGGCGGGCCTTTCATTTAGTGGGCCGGATCAGAAGCTCCCGTCCTCGATCCGCAAGTTTAGGGTGCCACCGGGCAATCCTTAATGAGTGTCGTCATGGTGGTGCTCGCCGTCCTCGTCATCATCGACGTCGTGCTTGTAGACGGCGACGCAGCCGCTGGAGCCGCCGCAGATGCCCTGGCCGACCGTTGTGATATCGCCGCCTGATCCGACGATACTGACCGGCGCAACCTGCGGAACGTAGATGAAGTTGCGCATCGAGTCTGCCGCCACCGAATGAGAGTTGGAAGACTGCGGGATCTTCTCGATCAATACGCTGGTCCCGTCGATGACGCCGAGCACGCCAAAGCCTGGAAAGCCAGGGGCAGGGCAGGTGCCGGGGGTGCCACAGTCGCGGCTCGATCCGGTGTAGTACCGGAAGTCACCCTTGTTGAACCAGACTTCGTCCGACCCGGTGATGTCCTCAATCAAGGTCTCGTTCTTGGTTTTGGCATTGATGACCAGCGTTTCCCTGTCGCTCGGATTATTTTGCGGCGTGCACCCAAGCAGCAGGTTGTCATGCAGCCCCAAGGTCGCGCCATTTGGGCTGCATTTGTTCAGCGGCCCGACACCGGTGTTTGTTGTCGGGTCGAACGCGCCGATTACGTTTGTGCCGGCGTGCAGCGTTGCCGGATTGACAACGAGAAGTCCGCCATCGCATGTAATCGGGCCGGATAACTGGCCGAAATTGCAGCCCGTCGGGTTGTTCGCGATGATCGGGACCGAAACGTAGAAGCGCGCAGTCTTAGGATCCCAGGCTGGCTGCTCAAGCGAGAGCCCGAAATGAGGTGGGATGATGGCAGGCGAGACCGTGACCTTGCTCAGGATCGCCACCGAACTCACCGGTTGGTCGCCGTTGGCCCGGAACAGCGTCCCGAAAGGCGGGTCTTCCGCGTTGTTGGCGGCCAGCAGCAGCTTCCCGTCGGTCGTCAAGGCCATCTCGTCGACCCGCGTGGTGCCGCCGGTGGAGATATTCTGTTTGAGGGCGAACGCCGGGAGCGCGTCGAGGTCGAAGACCTTGAGGGTGCTGTTACCGTCGCCGGCATAAACCCAGCGGCCGTGCGAGGTGACGCCATCAGGTCCAGATACATTATTATTGACCGCGGTCCCCGCTGAGTTCAGCACAACGCCGACAAACCCACCCAGCCGCCGCTTGAAGGTGTTGCTCCGGGTATCAATGATGTCGATGCCGGAATTGGAGCGGTCGGCCAGATAGTACTCGGCCCGGTCTGGATTGACCCAACTGATGTCGAATGAGCGCAGCGGGTTTCCAGGGATCGGGACCGCCGTCAGGCATTTGGTCTGCGTATCTGTAGGCGCGCCCGGGCCCGTACAGGCCGCAAAGGCGCTGGTGGCCGCAACCGAGATTGCCCCGGCCGCGGCGTACGCATAGAGATTCGCTCGCAAACTTCCAACGCTACACATGAAAAATCCTCCCATAAGGTTCAGCCCTAATCCGACTGTCGCGCGGACGATCCACGATCCAGCGAGATTGGGCCGAGTACGATTCGGACTTTGTTCCATCGTCAAGTCAATCGGAATCTTTCGCGCGCCTCCCGATACTGGCGGCGCTCGTGCACGCGCCGCGAGCGGCCACGCGGCTGCTGCACCGCCGAGCAATATGATGAGCTCCCGCCGCCTCAAGGACCAGCAGGATCCGGAAAAGTGGGAGCCGGTTTTCCGAAAAGATCATGCTCAAACAAAAAGATAGAGCGGGATGACGCTTCGAAGAAAAGTCATCCCGCTCTAGGCCCTGCCTCTCGGTGTGCGCCACAGCAAATCTGGCCAGCCGACTTCCGCAACGGGTCTTGGCTGTGTGAAAACACGCGAGCCGGGAAATTGAAGAGAACAAGATTCTTTGGACGCCTCTGTCCGCGCGCATCAAGAGCATGCAGATCTGCTCTATTCCCGCAGCCGAGAAAAACGTTCTGCTTCGTACGCGCGCATTCGCGTTTTCACACAGCCAGGGTCTTTCGCGGCTGGGTCGAGCCAGCAGCAAATCCGGCCATGTCCGCCATGCCGCCGAAAGCGCCACGACGCGTGTTGTGACCACCCAGGTCGATCCTTTGAACACGCAACGGCCTGGTTTAATCCGGCGCGCACGGACGAAATCCGTGGGCTCAACCCATCCTGCTTCACACCGTCAGCTAGCGCCGCTCCAGCAAGCCGGATTCCAGCCGGTCGAGTTCGCTCGCCAGATCGCGCTCGACGTCGGCGACGGGCATGTTGACGACCCGGTAGCCGCGCGCCTGCAGCCATGCCTGCCGCGCCGCGCGGTCGTTGGCGATGGCGTCGGACTCGTCCGGATTGATCAGCTCAATGGCGATCCTGTGCACGAAGGAGACAAAATCCGGAATGTGCCGGCCGACCGGCGTCTGCCGCTTGAATTTTCCGGCGAAGCGGCGATCGCTGCGCAGCGCCTGCCACAGGATGCGCTCGGCGTCGGTAGGATTTCGCCGCAACAGCCGCGCCAGTCCCCGCACGGTGCCGCTTTCCGTGGGTGACGCCCCCTGCCCGTGCTCGGCGAGCAGCGCGCGCAGGCGGGTGGCCTGTTCGCCGTCGAGCACGCCGCCCTTGGCCGGCCCCTTGCGTCCCTCGGCGATCGCCATCACCACGCCGTGCAGGGTGTGCATGTCCTGCTTGGTCGGGTCCATGCGCGCAAAAATGTTGCGCAGGTTGACCAGCATGGTCTCGCGCTTTTCCCGCGGGCGCAGGAATTCGACCTTGTCGAGTTCGCGCACCAGATTGTCGAAGAACGCCTGCATCTGGTGCTGCGAGGCGGGCTCGGAGCGTTCCGGCATCACGAACGGCAGCGCGCCCGCGGTCTTGAGCTTGAACCATTCATAGCCGATCAGCAGCACCGCCTGCGCCAGATTGAGCGAGGCAAAACCGGGATTGACCGGAAAGGTGACGATGCGGTTGGCCAGCGCCACCTCCTCGTTCTGCAATCCGTAGCGCTCGCGGCCGAACAGGATGCCGACCGTGCCGCCGGCCTCGATCCGGCGGGCCATCTCCCGGGCGGCTGCTTCCGGCGCCACCACCGGCTTGGCCTGGTCGTGGGCGCGGGCGGTGGTGGCGAACAGCAGCGTGCAATCGGCAACCGCCTGCTCGACCGTGTCGAACAGTTTTGCGTGGTCCAGGATATGATCGGCGCCGGCAGCGGCGCGCTGAGCGCTGATGTTCGGCCAGCCGTCGCGCGGGTTGACGATGCGCAGCCGCGTCAGGGCAAAATTGCCCATCGCGCGCGCGGCCATGCCGATGTTCTCGCCGAGCTGCGGCTCGACCAGGATCACGACGGGGCCCTCTAGCGCAAAGCCTGATTTGGTCTTGTCGGTGCCCGAACCGGACATCTCATTTCACTTTCTGATTCAACTTCTGAAGATTCTGAATCAAGTTCCGAGAAACCAGTCCAAGGCTTCGAGCGGTGATCGCGAATTCGATCGCTCGACTAACGTAATTTCTCAAGCAAAATAATGGGTTATTGACGGTCTTTAATGCTCTTCCAAACCTCAAATGCGTCTTTCGAAGCGCCGTTCGCGGTCCGGCTGTCATGTCGTATCAATCACAATCTCGACAAAGCCGAAAGGCGCTTCAACGGCGCCCGGACGCGTCATCGGCGGGCGTCGCCCTGTCCGTCGCCCGGACGCGAGAGCGACCGTGGTCGCTCATGCCGCCGGAAGGCGAACGGAATCTCGCGTTCGGCGTCGCTGCCCGGGTTCTGTATCGCCGCGCCTGCGAGCGACCAGCAGAGGGCGGCATTGCAGGCCAAAAGATGGGCGGAAAGTGCATGGCGCCTTGGCTTTCGCCAGGACGTTTGCAGTGCTATAGCGCGGATACATCACCCCCCTTTCCCCGCGCTATCTCCAAAAGGCCCTCTTCCCCATGGCAAAAATCAAGGTGACCAACCCCGTCGTCGAACTCGATGGCGACGAGATGACCCGGATCATCTGGCAGTACATCAAGGACAAGCTGATCTACCCCTTCCTCGACATCAACCTGATGTATTTCGACCTCGGGATGGAATACCGCGACAAGACCAACGACCAGGTCACGGTGGATGCCGCCAACGCCATCAAGAAGGTCGGGGTCGGCGTCAAATGCGCCACCATCACCCCGGATGAAGCGCGGGTGAAGGAATTCGGCCTGAAGGAGAGGTGGAAGTCACCGAACGGCACCATCCGCAACATCCTCGGCGGGGTGATCTTCCGCGAGCCGATCATCTGCAAGAACGTGCCGCGCCTCGTGCCCGGTTGGACCAAGCCGATCATCATCGGCCGCCACGCCTATGCCGACCAGTACCGCGCCACCGACTTCATCTTCCCCGGCAAGGGCACGCTGACGATGAAATTCGTCGGCGAGGACGGCAAGGTGATCGAGCGGGAGGTCTACAAGTCTCCGAGCGCCGGCATCGCGCTGGCGATGTACAATCTCGACGATTCCATCGCCGATTTCGCCCGCGCCTCGATGAACCAGGGCCTGTCCAAGGGTTATTCGGTGTATCTGTCGACCAAGAACACCATTCTCAAGGTCTATGACGGCCGCTTCAAGGACATCTTCGAAGAGGTGTTTGAAAAGGAATTCAAAGCCGAGTTTGATAAGAAAAAAATCACATACGAGCACCGGCTGATCGACGACAT
>DATNMT010000545.1:0-2666 GCA_035602495.1 Bradyrhizobium sp. | reverse complement strand
AACGCGGGGACCCATAACCACAGGGCTGCGCATTTGCGAACCCGTGCCGGCTGTCAATAATTAGCATCGGTGGTTATGGGTCCCTGCTTGGCGCCTTCGCTAAAGCTTCGGCGGCCCACCGTCATGACCCCGGCGAAGCCTTGGCGTAGACGGGTCGCAGGGACGACGATAGATGGTTGCGCTTGGGTTGGCCGGGACGACGTTATATCCCTGCCATCATCACGTATTTGATCTCGACATATTCTTCCATGCCGTGATGCGAGCCTTCGCGGCCGAGGCCGCTCTCCTTGACGCCGCCGAACGGGGCGACTTCGGTGGTGATCAGCCCGGTGTTGACGCCGACCATCCCGGACTCGAGGGCTTCCGCCACCCGCCAGACCCGGCCGAGATCGCGCGAATAGAAATACGACGCGAGCCCGAACGGCGAATTGTTGCACATCGCGATCACGTCGGCCTCGTCCTTGAAACGGAACACCGGCGCCAGCGGCCCGAAGGTTTCCTCATGCGCGACCAGCGCGTCCGGCTTGACGTTGGCCAGCACCGTCGGCTCGAAGAAGGTGCCGCCGAGCGCATGGCGTTTGCCGCCGGTGACGATCCTGGCGCCGCCCTTGACCGCATCCGCGATGTGCTTCTCGATCTTGTCGACCGCCTCCATGTTGATCAGCGGACCCTGCGTGACGCCCTGTTCGGTGCCGTCGCCGATCTTCATCGCCGCGACCTTCTTCGAAAGCTTCTCGACGAACGCATCGTAGATCTTGTCCTGCGCATAGATGCGGTTGGCGCAGACGCAGGTCTGGCCCATGTTGCGGTATTTCGAGACCATGGCGCCGTCGACCGCGGCGTCGATATCGGCATCGTCGAACACCACGAACGGCGCATTGCCGCCGAGCTCGAGCCCGAGCTTCTTCACCCCGACCGCAGCCTGCTGGTACAAAATCTTCCCGACCTCGGTCGATCCCGTAAAGCCGACGAAGCGCACGGCGGGATGTTCGCACAACACCTTGCCGATCGCCGAGGAATTGCCGGTGAGGATGTTGAACACGCCCTTGGGCACGCCCGCCTTCTCGGCCAGCGCCACCAGCGCCAGCGCGGTCAGCGGCGTCTCGTTGGCGGGCTTCAGCACCACGGTGCATCCGGCGGCCAGCGCCGGCGACACCTTGCGGGTGATCATCGAGCACGGAAAATTCCACGGCGTGATGGCGCCGCAGACGCCGATCGGCTGCTTGATCGCGAGCAGCCGCGCATCCGGCCGCTGCGACGGAATGGTTTCGCCATAAACGCGGCGGGCTTCTTCCGCGAAGAACTCGACATAGGCGCCGCCGATGTCGACTTCGCCGAGCGCTTCCGCCAGCGGCTTGCCCTGTTCCGAGGTGAGGATCAGCGCCAGGTCCTCGCGGTTGGCGATGATCAGGTCGAACCATTTGCGCAAAATGTTGGAGCGCTGCTTGGCGGTGAATTTGGCCCAGGCCGGAAACGCGCGTTCGGCGGCTTCCACGGCTTGCGTTGCTTCCGCCGTGCTCATGACCGGCACTTTTGCGAGTTCAACGCCGTTGACCGGATTGGTCACTGGACGGGACGGCGTTCCGACCCACGCGCCGTCGATATAGCAACGGTCGCGCAGCAGCGAGGGGTCCTTCAGACGGTCGTGCAATGAGGGCGTGGAGGCTTGCGATGCACGTGCGGCAGCGGTCGGGGTCATGGCGTTACTCCTTGGATTTTTCAGGCTTTGGACGCCAGTATAGGCCGGAATCGGCCGCAATGCACCGGCCGCAAAAGCGCGGCTGCTACGGGCAATTTTGGAGGGTGAAACTTAGCTCGTCATTCCGGGATGGTCCGAAGGACCAGACCCGGAATCTCGAGATTCCGGGTTCGCGCTGTGCGCGCCCCGGAATGACGATCTCAGGCCGCGCCGCTCATATAGGTTTCGCGGCGGCCGATCATGCGTTCCGCGGCGGCCTTGGCGTCCGCCTTGGTGGAGGTCGCGCAGGTGCGGTATTCGAGGTCCGGCAGGGCTGCCGGTTCGCGCCGCCCGAACCATGATGCCTTGGAACCGACCGGCAACATCGACAGCGCCTGGGCGACATTATCGACGGCGCCGAACGAGTGCAGTGCACCGGTCGCCGCATAGCGGACCTCGTAGATGCCGGGCGAAATCGGCGCTTCAATGTTTTCGCCGCGGCCGGCCCGCGGATACCGCTTCCAATCGCTCCAGGTCGAGATCATCGCCGTCCCCTCGCGGCAACGTTGGCCGCAATCATTTGCTACAAATTGGTCGATCGAAAGCACCGTTTGTGCTGCGATCTGAACGCCTTACTACAAACTGAACGCTCTGCTACAAATTTGGTTCCAACTTCACACGCCCAACGATATCGCCGATGGCGGCTCGGGTCACCCGATAATGCAGGCTAATTCGCGGCAAATTATGGCAAGTGTGGCAGTTTGGCGTCTCCCCGATCGCTGGCAGTGATCACGAGATCGCGACCGGCAGGCCGGGCCGGCCGCGGATGCTTGCGGGAAGGTATGACCGGGAGGAAGATCGCCCCGCTTCAAAAAAACATTCGGGAGGAGACCCCATGCAAAGCAAAGCGCAGATCGATCAGGTCTTGCGGCAGAAGACCGACGCCAGGGAAATTCCCGGCGTGGTCGCGATCGCCGCCAACAGCACG
>DATNMT010000542.1:0-2249 GCA_035602495.1 Bradyrhizobium sp. | reverse complement strand
CGGACTTCTACAACGCGTTGGCCCGTCATGACGCGAAAGGCTCGGCCAACACCATGCGCGGCTTCCAGGGCGGCAGGCCTTCGATCTACACCATGCGTGATGCGATCCGCAAAGTGGCAACGCCGGCGCTGATCATCTGCGGCGACGAGGACGACAATTGCGTCGAGCCGAGCCTGTTCCTGAAGAAGCACCTGCCGGCCGCTGGGCTGGCGTTCTTCCCGAAGGCGGGTCACGTGCTCAACCTGGAAGAGCCCGCGCTGTTCAACGAAATGGTCGAACGTTTTGTTGCACTCGTCGAGGCCGGCCGCTGGCCGGTGCGCGATCCAAGGTCGATGATGCATCAGACTTAAATCGTCATTCCGGGGCGTGCGTCAGCACGAACCCGGAATCTCGAGATTCCCCGATGCGCAATTGCGCATCTGAGGTCTGTCCTTCGGACCATCCCGGAATGACGCCAAGGCGTCACCGCCCCTTCTCCGCCCGGCTGAGCAGGAACACGCCCTGCTCGCCGAACATGTTCCAGAACCACCACGGCAGGTTCACCCGCAGCGGGCGGCCGTAGAGATCGAGCGCGACCGCGCGCTCCATCTTGACGTTGATCTCGTCGCACAGCTGCACGAAATCCTTGATGGTGCAGAAATGGATGTTCGGCGTGTCGTACCAGGTGGCGGGGAGGTTTTCGGTGCGCGGCATGTGGCCGCCGACCAGGAGTTGCAGCCGCATCCGCCAGAAGCCGAAATTCGGGAACGAGACGATGGCGCGCCGGCCGATCCGCAACAGGTTCTCCAGCACCACCTTCGGCTGTCGCGTCGCCTGCAGGGTCTGCGACAGGATCACATAGTCGAAGGCGTCGTCGGGATAATTGACGAGGTCGGTGTCGGCGTCGCCCTGCACCACCGCCAGCCCCTTGGCGACGCAGCGATTGACGCCCTCGCGCGACAGCTCGATGCCGCGCCCGTCGATGCCGCGGCTCTCCAGCAGCTGCAGCAGATCGCCGTCGCCGCAGCCGACGTCCAGCACTTTCGAGCCGCGCTCAACCATCTCGGCCACCAGCAAGTGATCGCCGCGATAATGGCCGGTGTCCGGCTGCGCCATGCCGGTCAGCGGCAGCACCTGTTGCTGCACGCTCATGTCGGCTGCCTCAGGCCGCGTGCTTTGCCGGCCGACTGCAGGAAGGCGCGGGAGATGTCGAAGAACTCGGGCACGTCCAGCAGAAAGGCGTCATGGCCGCGGTCGGTCTCGATCTCCGCGAACGACACCCGGGCGCTGGAGGCATTCAGCGCATGCACCAGCGCGCGGGATTCCGCGGTCGGAAACAGCCAGTCGCTGGTGAACGACACCACGCAAAACCGGGTCTGGATACCCCGGAACGCCTGCGCCAGCACGCCATGATGGTCGGCGGCGATGTCGAAATAATCCATCGCCCGGGTCAGATAGAGATAGCTGTTGGCGTCGAACCGCTCGACAAAGGACGAGCCCTGGTAGCGCAGATAGCTTTCGACCTGGAAATCCGCGTCGAACGAGAAGGTCGGCAGCTCCCGGTCCTGCATCCGGCGGCCGAACTTGCGGTGCAAGGCGGCGTCCGAGAGATAGGTGATATGCGCGGCCATCCGCGCCACGCCGAGTCCACGATGCGGATGGGTACCGCGCTCGAAATAGCGCCCATTGTGCCAGTCCGGATCGGCCATCACCGCCTGGCGACCGAGCTCGTGGAACGCGATGTTCTGCGCCGAATGCCGCGTGCTGCAGGCGATCGCCAGCGTCGAGAATACCCGCTTCGGATACGCCGCGGTCCACTGCAGCGCCTGCATGCCGCCCATCGAGCCGCCGACCACGCAGAACAGCGTGTCGATCCCCAGCCGATCCAGCAGCAGCGCCTGCGCGCGTACCATGTCGGGAATGGTGATGATCGGAAAATCCAGCCCCCACAATTTGCCGGTCGACGGATTAGTCGAGGCCGGCCCGGTCGAGCCCATGCAGCCGCCGATCACATTGACGCAGATGATGAAGTAGCTGTCGGTGTCGAGCGGGCGGCCGGGGCCGACCATGGTTTCCCACCAGCCGGGCTTGCCGGTCACCGGATGTACATTGGCGACATGCTGATCGCCGGTCAGCGCATGGCAGACCAGAATGGCGTTGGATTTGGCGGCGTTGAGTTCGCCGTAGGTCTGGTAGGCGATCTGGAACGGTTTCAGGTCGATGCCGCAATCGAGCGACAGCGGCTGATCGGTGCCGAACAGCGCCACTTT
>DATNMT010000539.1:0-4695 GCA_035602495.1 Bradyrhizobium sp. | reverse complement strand
CCGATGATACTCGGCCGCGTCACGCCCGAACCGCCTGATTTCGACCTCCACACTTTCATGTGTCCCGAATGCGAATACGTTAGATGCGTGGCCGTCGAGACGAACTCGATGCACGCTCACTGAACATCCCCGCTGATCTTTTAAGCCGTAGCTCTTTGCGGCGGCGCTTCGTGAACTGGCGGCAGCCCGGCATCTTGGAACATTGGCAGCCTGGTCGGTGCCACAACATCGGCGGCCAGAACACCCCTTGACAAGCAACCATTTGGTTGCCTATTATCTCCGCCATGGATGAAGTCTTCAAAGCGCTGGCCGATGCTTCCAGGCGGTCGCTGCTCGACCGGCTTCACGCCAACAACGGCCAGACCCTGAACGAACTCTGCGACGGCCTCGCCATGACCCGGCAGGCGGTGACGAAACATCTTGCGATCCTGGAGGCCGCCAACCTCGTCACCACGTTCAGGCATGGCCGCGAGAAGCTGCACTACCTCAACCCGGTGCCGATCCATCAGATCGGCGAGCGGTGGATCAAGAAATTCGAGCGCGGCAAGCTCACCGCGCTCAGCGAACTGAAACGCCAACTGGAGAAGCGCGATGAGTAAACCGGAATTCGTCTACACCACCTATATCGAGACCTCGCCCGAGAAACTCTGGCAGGCGCTGACCGACGGCGATTTCACCGAGCGCTACTGGTTCGGCCACCGCGTCACCTCCGACTGGAAGGTGGGTTCGTCTTACAGGTTCGCCAGGCAACGCGCGCCGAGCATCGAGGGCAAGGTGCTGATCTCGGATCCGCCGCGGCGGCTCGCCTACACCTGGGACGCCTGCTCGCCGGACGCCAAACGCGAGCGCACCTCGCGCGTCACCTTCGATCTCGAGCCGCACGGCACTGTCGTCAAACTGACGGTGACGCACGACAATCTCGACGAGGGCGGCAAGACGTTGCGCGATATTTCCGGCGGCTGGCCGATGGTGATCGCGAGCCTGAAGAGCATGCTTGAGACCGGACGCGAATTGCCGGCCGAACTTCACGCTGCCGTCAGGGAGCGGTCGCATGCTTAAGCCGGCCTTCAATTACATCAGCTATATCGAGACCACGGCGGAAGCGCTGTGGGACGCGCTGACATCGAGCGAGTTCACCACGCGCTATTGGTTTGACACTTCGGTGATCTCGGACTGGAAGGTCGGCTCGCCGGTCGCGCTGGTGATCAGGGGCCTGACCACCGACGTCGGCGAAGTTTTGGAAGCCGACCGGCCGCGGCGCCTCGCCTACACCTTCCACCATATCCTGAACGAAAGGGCGATGCGGGAGCGTCCCTCGCGCGTCACCTTCGTGCTCGAACCGCGCGACAACATCGTCAAGCTGACCGTGACCCATGAAGGCTTCGCCGATGACAGCGTGGTATTCGACGGAATCTCCAAGGGCTGGCCGGCGATCCTGTCGAGCCTGAAGAGCCTGCTGGAGAGCGGCAAGCCGCTGGTCATTCCCTTCGATGTGCTCGACATCGCCGAGCTTGATGAGACCTTCCACGCATGAAAACCGATCCATTCAAGCCGACGCTGGTCTACACCATCTACATCGCATCGACGCCGGAAAAAGTGTGGCAGGCGCTGGCCTCGGCCGAATTCAGCCAAAGATATTTTTTCGGCAATTCGGTCGAGGTCGATCTCAGGATCGGCGGCGCCTACATCGTGCGCACGCCGGACGGTGCGCTGCATATCTCTGGCGAGGTGATCGAGTGCGAACCCGATCGCAAGCTCACGGTCACCTTCAACGTCAACTGGCCGGCGCTGGTCGAAAAACTCGGGCCGACGCTCGTGACTTACGAGATCGAGCCCGCCGGCGACGCCGTCCGCCTGACGCTGACCGAAGCCCACGACCGGCCGATCAGCGACGACATCCTCTCCGGCGGCCGCTCCGGCTGGCCCGCGATCCTGTCGAGTTTGAAGAGCCTGCTGGAAACCGGCCAGGCGATGGTGATCAAGATGGAGCCGCCGAAGCAGATGCTGGCGGCGCTGAAGAAGCTGGGGATTGCGACGCCTTAAGACGCAAAAAAGGTGTCGTCCCCGCGAACGCGGGGACCCATACGCCGTGTCGATGATAAGAGAGGCAGTGTTCATTGCCTTTCTTCGCCACACGTCGCAACAACGAACATTTGTGGTTATGGGTCCCCGCGTTCGCGGGGACGACAGTGTCGTTAGGTGCAGTAAAGTGCCCCGACGCTCTCGTCGCCCTGCTTTCGCAGGGACGACAGTCATCCCAACCCCCTCAACTCCCGTCGCAGCACCTTTCCGGTCGCGGTCATCGGCAGGCTGTCCGCGAATTGCACGAAGCGCGGATATTCGTGGGCGGCGAGCTGGACCTTCACGAAATCCTGGATCTCGCGCGCCAGCTGCTCGCTCGGCGCAAATCCCGGCCGCAGCACGATCCAGGCCTTGATCGCTTCGGTGCGGATCGGATCGGGAATCCCGACCACCGCCGACAGCGCCACCGCCGGATGTTTCAACAGCGTGTGCTCGATCTCGGACGGCCCGATGCGATAGCCGGCCGAGGTGATGACGTCGTCCTCGCGGCTGACGTACCAGAAGTAACCATCACTATCCTGCACGCCGAGATCGCCGGTCAGCAGGAATTCGCCGGCAAATTTCTCTTTGGTCGCTTCCGGATTTTTCCAATACTCGATCATGGTGCAGGGATTGGGCTGGCGCACGCCGACGATGCCGCGCTCGCCCGTGGGCAATTCCTCGCCGCGATCGTTGACGATGCGGACGTCGAACCCGGGCGTGGCGCGGCCCATCGAACCGGGCCGGATCGGAAACAGTCTTGAATTGTTGCCGACCACGAGATTGCATTCGGTCTGGCCAAAAACCTCGTGGGCGTCGATGCCGAAGGTCGCGCGCACCCAGTCCAGCAATTCCGCGCCGAGCGACTCGCCGCCGGTCAACAGGCTGCGCAGCCTGACGCCTGCATGTTTCACCTCCGCCTGCCGCATCAGTTTGAGCGCGGTCGGCGGCAGGAACACATTGCGCACGCCGTGCTCGGCCATCAGCCGCATCGCCGCCTGCGGCTCGAATTTTTTGGCGCGATGGCCCACCACCGGCACGCCGTGATACCAGGCCGGAAACAGCGCATCGAACAATCCGCCGACCCAGGCCCAGTCGGCCGGCGTCCACATCACGTCATTGGGTTTCGGCATGAAATCATGCACCATCTCGATATTGGGCAGATGTCCGAGCAGCACGCGATGGGCGTGCAGCGCGCCCTTGGGATTTCCCGTGGTGCCCGAAGTGTAGACGATGATGGCGGGATCGTCGGCGGAGGTGTCGACGGTTTCGAACCGATCCGACGCGGATTGGATCGCGGACCAGAACGATTTGGCGGAGGCCTGCGCGGCGCCGCCGGCGACGTAGATGTTGCGCAGCTCGGGCAACCGGTCGCGGATCTTCGACAATTTCTCCCAGCCGCCCTCGTCGGTCACCACCGCCCTGGCGCCGGAATTGGCGAGACGAAATTCGAGCGCGTCCTCGCCGAACAGCGTGAACAGCGGCACCGAGACCAGGCCGGAGCGAAATGCGGCGAGATGGACGATCGGCAGTTCCAGCGATTGCGACAGAAACGCCGCGACACGGTCGCCGCGCTTCAGTCCATCGGCCTGCAGCACATTGGCGAAACGCCGCGACATTGCGCCCAATTCGTCGAACGAGGTGCGGGTCGTGCCGCCCTCCTCGTCGACAAAAATCAGCGCCAGCCGGCTGGAGCCGTCGGCATGACGATCGCAGCAGGCGGCCGCGATATTGAACCGCGCCGGAATGTCCCAGCGGAAGTTTCGGGTGAGGGCTGCGTAGTCGGCGGTTTCGGTGAGCATGGCGACGACCCTGGTTTTCAACACTCTGCGAACATGAAAGGTGTCGTCCCTGCGAGAGCAGAGACCCATAACCGCAGGGCGCTGTTGTCTGGCAAAGCCGTCGACCAGATTGCTCAACAACCACTGCCGCGGCGTATGGGTCGTCCCTGCTTTCGCAGGGACGACATCGCATTCACCCCGAAAGCGCCGCCTTCACCATGCCGCTGGCCTTGCCGAAATCCATCTGGCCGGCGTATTTCGCCCGCAACACGCCGATCACCTTGCCCATGTCCTTCATGCCGGCCGCACCCGTCTCGGCGATCGCGGCCGCGATCGCAGCTTTGACGTCGTCGTCCGACATCTGCTTCGGCAAATACGCCGAGATGATCGCGATCTCCTCGCGCTCTTGCGCGGCAAGCTCGGCGCGGCCGCCCTTGTCGTAGAGTTCGACCGATTCCTGGCGCTGCTTTATCATTTTCTGGAACACGCCGAGCAGGTCCGCATCGGTCAAAGGCGGCTTGCCTTCCCCGCGCGCGGCGATGTCGGCGTTCTTGATGGTCGAATTGACCATGCGCAGCGTCGAGAGCTTGCGCTCGTCCTTGGCCCGCATCGCGTCCTTGACCGCATTGTTGATGTTTTCGCGCAGCATCGGCTAAATCCTCTCGCGGCCTTTCCGGCCAGATGTCCCTGATCTAGGCCGTTCGCATCGTTAGAACAACTCTGGAGCCCCTTCCGTTTCGATAGAATCGAAACTGAAGGCGCCCCAGATTCTTGTTTTGACGCGTTTTCTTGACGCGAACCGGTCCCCACTTCGCTTGAAAACGCTCTAGTTCCGCAGCCATTCGACCAAAGC
>DATNMT010000525.1:0-11508 GCA_035602495.1 Bradyrhizobium sp. | reverse complement strand
AAGCGCAGATCCTGTCCGCTCTTCGGCGCCTTCACCAGCACGCCACGCCCGGCTTTGGCGCGAATTCGCCCCTCTTGGCGCAGCCGCGCGACCCGCGCCAGCAATGCGTCGGTGCCTTCGATGTCTTCCACGGCGACCACGTGACCGTCGATCACGACAGCGGCCTGGCCGATGTCGAACGGGCTCAGCGTACGCAACACCTCGCGTCCCCTGGCGATGTCGGCCGCGGCGGCGTCATCGCCCGCCTTGCGGGTGAGGCAGCCTTCCGGCACCAACAGGTCGGGGGCGACTTCCTTGATGCCGACCATCCGAAAACCGTCCTGTTCGAGGATCCGGCCGATGCCGGACAACAGATGATCGTCGCCGCCGCGGAACGCCGTCCACAGCCGCGCCATGACGCGAAGCGTGCCCCAGTCCAGCCTGATCTCCGAGAGCGCCGGCCGTACAATCGAGCCGATGAAAACCAGGTCGCGGCAGTTCTCGGCCCGGAACAGTTTGATGGCCCGGCCGATCTGGCCCACTGAAATCCAGTGATGGCGAAAGCGCGCGACCGCCACCGGATCGCAGGCGCCCTTCAGCGCGAACAGCACGGGGCTATTGCCGCGCGCGACCAGGGAGTCGGCGACGGCAAACGGCATTACGCCGCCGGCCGCGATCAGGCCGATCGGCGATGAAGCCGTGATCAGGCGATCCGATGTGGTCGAGGACTGCGTCATCAAGTCCGCTTGCCGTGTTTCTCCGGTTGGCACAGCTCGCGATGCTTTCCAGCATCGATGAAGTTCAGGATTTCCGCAATCGCCGGATCGGTGCCCGCCAGATCCCTGAGCTCGTTCAAGCGCTCGGCGAACACGCCGGGTCCGTGAAACAGCTTCATATAAAACGATCGGATCGCGGCCAGCCGCTCGCGGCTGAACTTGCGCCGCTTCATGCCGACCACGTTGAGGCCCGACAGCCTGCCGAATTGGCCGTTGACCAGCGCGAACGGGATCACGTCGTCGCGCACCGCCGTGAGCGCGCTGACCATCACCTGTGAACCCACCCGGCCGAACTGATGCACCGCCGACAGGCCGCCCATGAAAACAAAATCGCCGATCTCGCAATGCCCGCCCAAAGTCGCCGAGGTCGCAAAAATCACGTCGTTGCCGACGACGCAGTCATGGCCGACATGGCTGCAATTCATGAAATAGCCGCGTTCGCCGACCCGGGTGATGCCGCCGCCGGCACGGCTCCCGGCGCTCATGGTCGACTGCTCCCGGATGGTGCAGCCCTGCCCGATCACGAGCTTCGTGAGTTCGCCGCGATAGGCCAGCGATTGCGGCGGCGTGCCCAGCGAGACGAAAGGGTAGATGGTGCAGCCGTCGCCGATCGTGGTTTGCGCGGTGACGTAGACATGCGCGAGCAGCCTGCAGTTCGCGCCGATCACGACATCGCGGCCGATCACGCAATAGGGACCGATCGAAGTGCCCTCGCCGATCACAGCGCCGTCTTCAATCCGCGCGGTGGGATCGATCGTAGTCATGGGTCCGGTCTTCGCCAATATCGCCGTTGATGTGATTGAGGTTTTCAGGTGGTTAGCGCGGCATTCCGACACTGTCCAGTGACGTATGGTTACGCGGTATTTCGATGAATCGCGAAGGACGCGTGTTCGAGACCGCGCAAGGTCGAAGCAGAAATACGGGTCGATCCGGCTGACCGTTATTTCGGGGTCGATGCGTGAGCGGTTTGTACGTACGGACCCGTCTGAATTCGACGTATCACGGTCGCGAAATCTTCCTCGAAGCTTACAAGGTGCTCGCGGCCGAATAGAATTGCCGAACCGGTGCCCTGCCCGGGTTGGACCATCAGGATTTCGTCGACGTTTACCAAAACCTCGCGTGTCGGCGGTCCCGGTCGTTTCAGTACAACAAAAGTGGCCATTCCGGCCTCCCTGGCTAGCGCTTTCGCTTTCGTACAAAGTTAGACGATGCCGTGGACGATGTTGTAAGGCGATTCGGCCGGCTGCCTACTGATGATTGTGCAGGTCCAGGCCAACGGCCGCGCCGTGGCAAAACCCGTTCGGAAAATCACTTTCCCCGTCAGTCGGTCAGCATCGCGCCGATGTCCGCCTCGGCCATGGTCGCGCCGTTGACCTTGGCGATGCCGTGAAACCACCACATGGTCTTGCGCCGGCCGATCGAGCGCATGTGATACTCGACGGTATCGCCGGGCATCACCGGTTTGCGGAATTTGCATTTGTCGATGGTGAGAAAATAGACCGCGCGCGGCCGCTCGGTGCCCTCGACCGATTTGATGCCGATCACGCCGGCGGTCTGCGCCATGGCCTCGATCATCATCACCCCGGGATAGACCGGCCGCTCCGGGAAATGCCCGAGGAACGGCGGCTCGTTGATGGTGACGTTCTTGATGCCGATTCCGGAGTAATCGGTCCGGATCTTGATGACCCGGTCGATCAGCAGCATCGGATAGCGATGCGGGAGCGTTTTGAGGATATCGTTGATATCCACCAGCTCGAATCTGACCGACGCCTCCTCCATCACTCCCGCCCCTCGTCCTTCGGATCGGCCGAGCTATCGCGCACCAGACGCTCGACCGCAATGATTTCCCTAAACCACTGTTTGGTCGGCTTGGCAAAGTGGCCGCCCCAGCGCCCGCCCGCCGGGATGTCGTCCTTGACGGCGCTCATCGCGGTGACCTGGGCCCCGTCGCCGATGCGAAGGTGGTTGTTGATGCCGACCTTGGCACCCAGCGCCACATTGTCACCAATCGTCAGGCTGCCCGCCAGCCCAATCTGGGCCGCCAGCAGACAGTGCCGGCCGATGGTCACATTGTGGCCGATCTGGACCTGATTGTCGATTTTCGTACCCTCGCCGATCACGGTGTCGCGCAGGCTGCCGCGATCGATGGTGGTGCCGGCGCCGATCTCCACGTCGTTCTGGATCAGCACCCGGCCGGTCTGCGGCACTTTCAAATGGCCGTCCGGTCCGAAGAACACGAAGCCATAGCCGTCCTGCCCGATGCTGCAGCCGGGGTGGATCAGCACGTTGTTGCCGATCAGCGCGCATTGAATCGCTGTGCGGGCGCCGACATTGCAATCCCTGCCGATCCTGACATCGGCCGCGATCACCGCGCCCGCGCCGATCACCGTACCGGCGCCGATCTCGACGTTCGGCCCGATCACGGCCAGCGGATCGACGATGACGCCGTCCTCCAGATGCGCGCTCGGATCGATGATGGCAGACGCAGCGATCCCGGAATTGCCGAACCAGGATTGCGGACGAAGCGAGTCGCGATGCAGCTCGCGCGCGACCTTCACAAAGGCGCGGAACGGCTGCGCCGCGCGCAAGATCGCGACGTGGGCGGGAACGGCTTTCTCGAAGCGCTGGCTGATCAGACAGGCCCCCGCCCGGGTCGAGGCGAGCTGGTCGGCGTATTTGAGATTGTCGAAAAACGTCAGATGCATCGGCCCGGCTTCGTCGAGCGAAGCCAGCCCCCTGACCTCCTGCCCGCCGCGCGAGGCATCGACCAAATGCGCTTCCGCCAGCGCGGCGAGTGAGGCCAGCGTCGACGAAGGGGGTCGTTCGAAAAAACTCGGCTGCGCCATTCCACCCGTCGCGGTCCGGCCGGTGATCGAACCGGAGATTCGGTCCCGGATCACCAGGACCGATCTCTGCTTCTGCCTTGAGACGTTTTCTTCGCGCGAACCGGCCCCCGCGTCGCTCGAAAACGGTCTAGAACGTGGTGCCGCCGCCGAACTTGAACTGCTGCACGCGGTCAAACTGACCTTTGGTAAGCGGGACGGCATAGTCGAAGCGCAGCGGACCGAACGGCGAGGCCCAGATCAGGCCGACGCCGACCGAGCTGCGGACCGTGTTGCCAGTATCATACTGCAATCCCAAACAGGTTCCCGGGTTGGGCGGATTGTTGGTGGGACGAATGCAGCCGGGCGTGTTGACTTCGCCGGTCAGGGCCCAGTTCGTCGGCCCCTGGTAGTCATACAAGCCGCCGGCATCGGCATAGACCGCGCCCTTCAGGCCCACTTCCTTCGGCAGGAACCAGAACGGCATCTGCAGCTCCATCGAGGCGCCCCAATATTTGGTGCCGCCGAGCGCGTCCATCGTACCGTAAGGGTTGATGTCGCGCGGACCGATGCCGTTCGGCGCAAAGCCGCGGACGAGGTTCGGGCCCATCTGGAACTGATCGAGCATGCGAAGCTCGTTGCTGCCGACCTTGTTGAGAATGCCGCTCTGGACGTGGATCAGTCCGACGATATCGGCGACCAGCGGGGTGAAGTATTTCGCGTCGATCGCGCTCTTCAGATAGGTGACGTCGCCGCCGACGCCGGCGAAATCCTGCTTCCAGTCGATCAGCAGGCCATCGGTCGGGTTCTTGTTGTTGTCGAGCGTATTGTAGTTCAGCGAATAGCCGACCGAGGAGGTCAGCGTGTGGCCGCTCGCCAGTTCCTTGCGAACCGGCAGCGAGGCCTCGCCGTCGCTGTAGCACCACAGGCCCACGCCCGTGGGGTCTGTTGCGCCCATGGCTCCGAATGCATTCACAAACGCTGGAGACGGGTTGAAGGGAAGGCTCGGATTGTTCGGGTTGTTATTACAATTGGCGAGATAAGACGGCAGCGAGATGGTCTGCTGATAGATCGAATACCGGACCTGCAGAGAAAGGTCCTCGCGCAGTGCGAAACCCAGTCGCGGACTGAAGCCCACCGTCGTGGTGCCGTACGAAATATAGTTGTTGGCAAGCTGCTGGCGATAGAACGCGTCAAGACCAAGGGCGACGCGGTAGTCGAGCAGATAAGGATCGACATATGAAAGCGACAGTCCGCGCGCGTATTGGCCATACGTCACCGCGGCCTTGGCAAAAAGTCCGCGGCCGAGGAAGTTGCGTTCGGAAATGCTGACCTCGGCGAGTGCGCCGTCGGTGGTCGAATAGCCGCCCGAGACCGAGAAGTCGCCGGTGGATTTCTCCTCGAGATCGACAATGAGGATCACGCGGTCGCTCGACGATCCCGGTTCGCTGGTAATCTTCACGTTCTTGAAGAAGTCCAGGTTCTTCAGGCGGCGCTCGGCGCGATCGACCAGCGCGCGGTTATAGGCGTCGCCTTCCGCGATATCGAATTCGCGGCGGATCACGTAGTCGCGGGTGCGGGTGTTGCCGCGGATGTTGATGCGCTCGATGTAAGTGCGCGGGCCCTCGTCAATGGCATAGGTGATGCTGACGGTGTGGGCCTCGAAATTGCGGTCGCCGCGCGGACGCACGATCGCGAAGGCGTAACCCCGCCGCGACGCCTCGATCTGCATTTCCTCGATCGACTTCTCCAGCGATTCGGCGTTGTAGGTCGAGCCGATGCTGACGCGCGAGAAGCTCGCCAGCGAATTTCCGTCGAGCGTCGAAATACTGGATTCGAATTTGACCGACGCCACCCGGTACTGCACGCCTTCCTCGATCTTGAACGTGACCAGGAAGCCCTTCTTGTCCGGATCGTATTCGGTCAGCGCGGCCACCACCTGCACATCGGCGTAGCCGTGCTTGAGATAAAAGCGCCGAATCAGATCGCGGTCGGCCTCGACCCGGTCCGGATCGTAGACGTCGGCGCCGCCGAGGAAGCTCAGCAGATTCGACTCGCGCGTCTTGATGATATCCTTGAGGCGGTACGACGAATAAGCCTGGTTGCCGACGAATTCGATCGATTTGACGCCGGTCTTGCCGCCCTCGGTGATCGTGAAGACGAGATCGACACGGTTGTTGGGCTGCTCGATGATTTCGGGGGTGACGTGCACGTCATAGCGGCCGGAATGGCGGTAGATTTCGGCAATGCGCTGGGCGTCAGACTGCACCATGGGACGCGACAGCGTGCCGCGCGGCTTCGACTGGATTTCCGCGGAAAGCTGTTCGTCCTTGACCTTCTTGTTGCCCTCGAAAGCGACCTTTCCGATCACCGGATTTTCGACCACGGTCACCAGCACGCGACCGCCCGGGGTGCTGATTCTCACGTCCTGGAACAGGCCGGTTTCGATCAGCGCCTTCAGGCCGTCGTCGATGGCCGCCTGGTCCAGGCGTCCGCCGGGACCCACCTTGAAATAGGACTTGATGGTCTCGAGCTCGACCCGCCGGTTGCCTTCAACCTGCAGCGAATCGATGGTCTGGGCGGCGACAGGGGACGCCACGAGCACGGCGGCCAGCGTGGCAGCGACCGGCACGGCGAACATGATCAGGGCAGCCAACAAGCCCCCCCGGACTCGCATTCCAACATTCATGCGCAACGCGCCCTTGTCATTCCAGTGCCGGAACGCACCCCTACGAACCGGCAGATTCCCATTGTTGCCCTGCTTGTAGCCAATTCCGCCGGGGCGGCAAACGTCGGATCGCAGTGCAATTTCATTTTCTTTCCAATACGTTGCCTATTGGTCACGTCACAAAAAAGCCGTTTCAGGATGCCGCCAGATGCAGGATGTCGTTGTAGGTGGCAAACACCATCAGCATCAGCACCAGACCGAGCCCGATCCGGAACCCCATCTCCTGCGCCCGCTCCGACAGGGGGCGCCCGCGCACCGCTTCGACCGCATAGAACAAAAGGTGACCGCCATCGAGCAGCGGGACTGGAAACAAGTTCAACAGCCCGATCGAGATCGAAAGCACCGCCGCGAGGTCAAGCAACGGGATAATTCCCAAGGTCGCGACCTGACCGGAAAACTGCGCGATCCGCAGCGGACCGCCGATCTGGTCGGAGCTTGCCCGTCCTTTGAAGATGTTGGCGATATAGGACAGCGTCTGATCGATCACGAACCAGGTTTTCTTGACGCCGAGCCAAAGCGCCGTCGCCGGATCGACGCGCTCGCTGGTTAGTTCGCCGGCTGCCGACTGTCGGGTGATGCCCAACACGCCGCGCCGGCTCTTGTTTCCGAACGGGTCCGGCATTTCCCGCAGTTCCGGCGTCGCGCGCAATTGCAGCGTGGTGTCCCCGCGCTTGACCGTGAAGGTCAACTGCTCGCCGGCGCGCGTTGCCACGATCTGCTGCATCTCGGGAAAGCTTTCGATCTGCTTGCCATCGATCGCCGTGACGATGTCGCCCGGCTGGAAGCCGGCTGATGCGGCCGCGCTTGCTGGCTCTACCTGATCCACGCGCGCCGATGTGCTCGGTTTTCCGAACGCCGTGAACAGGCAGGTGAAGATCACGATCGCGAGCAGGAAATTCGCGATCGGGCCCGCTGCCACGATCGCCGCACGCTGTCCGACTTTCTTGTGGTGGAAACTGCCCGCGCGCTCTTCCTCGGTCATGCTGGCAAGCGTTTCGGACGAGGGCGTCGAGGCCTCGCTGTCGTCGCCGAAAAACTTCACATAGCCGCCGAGCGGGACCGCCGAGATCTTCCAGCGCGTGCCATGGCGGTCGTTGAAACCGGCCAGTTCCGGCCCGAAGCCAAGCGAGAAAGTTAACACCTTCACGCCCGCCCATCGGGCAATCAGGAAATGACCGAGTTCATGGAAGAAAACAACGATCGTGAGCACAAACAGGAAGGGGACAATGTAACCGATGAGCCCATGGCCCAACGTATTGAAACTATGTAGAAAAAACTCGGACATCCGATTCCCCTTAACCAGAGCCGGAGGCCCTGTCCCCAACCCACTAGGATGCCTTTAAGGCAATTTGAGGCAAGAGGGTGGCAGCTCTATTTCGCGCCTTATGGTCAACGGCAATCGCATCGTCCGCCGAGGTCAGGGGTGCCAGGTTCCCTGACCGAATCCAGTCGTTGAGCGTTGCTTCCACCAGGCGCGCGATGGCGCCAAACCTGATCTTGCCGGCGATGAAAGCTGCCACCGCGACCTCGTTGGCGGCGTTGTATACCGTAGTTGCGCCGCGTCCGGTCCTTAAAGAATCGTAAGCCAGCCGGAGCCCCGGAAAGCGTTCGAAATCCGGCGCCTCGAAGGTCAGCTGCCCGATCCCGGCGAGATCGAGTTTGGCCGCCGGCCCGACAATGCGATCGGGCCAGCCGAGGCAATGGGCGATCGGCGTGCGCATATCGGGCGCACCCAGTTGCGCGACCACCGAACGGTCGGAGAATTCCACCATGCCATGAATGATCGATTGCGGATGCACGAGAACGTCAATCTCATCCGGCGTCAGCGCGAACAGATAGGAGGCCTCGATCACCTCGAGCCCCTTGTTCATCATCGAGGCGGAATCGATGGTGATCTTCTGCCCCATGCTCCAGTTCGGATGCTTCAGCGCCTGCGCCAGGGTTGCCTGCTCGATCTCGGCGCTCGACCATGTGCGGAACGGGCCGCCGGAAGCGGTGATGATGACGCGGACCAGTTCCTCGCGGTTGCCCGATCCCAGCGCCTGAAACAGCGCATTGTGTTCGGAGTCGGCGGGCAGGATGCGGGCGCCCGCCCTCGCCGCGCGCTGCATGAAAAAATCGCCGGCGCAAACCAGGCATTCCTTGTTGGCGAGTGCGACCGCCGCGCCGCGATCGACGGCGGCGAGTGCCGGCTTCAATCCGGCCGCGCCGCTGACCGCAGCCATCACCCAATCCGACGGCCGGCTTGCTGCTTCGATCACCGCGCTTTCGCCCGCGCCGCATTCGGTGCGCGTGCCGGCGAGCGCATCCTTCAAGTCGGCAAGTCGCGTCGGATCGGCGACCGCGGCAAACCGCGCGCCGAATTCGCGCGCGAGCCTGGCCAGTCCCTGTACATTGGTGTTCGCGGTCAGCGCCTCGACCCGATAACGGTCGCGCGAGGCACGCAGCAAATCCATCGTGCTGTCGCCGATCGAACCGGTGGCACCCAGCACGGTGACGACGCGCACGGCGGAGGCGGTCGCCTTGTTGTTACGCAACGGAACAGCGCTCATGGGCTTCACCAAACCACAATACCGCGGCCGACGCCATCTGCGCCGCCCCGCAAAAGACCGAAAATCGCGGCCAACACCACCGCCGCCACAAGACCGTCGAGACGGTCCATCAGCCCGCCATGCCCGGGAATCAGATGGCTGGAGTCCTTGACGCCGAAACGCCGCTTCACCGCGGACTCCAGGAGATCGCCAAGCTGGGACGCCACCGACAGCGCGGCACCCAGCAGGAGAAACGGGCCTAACTTGAGCGGCGGATTCATTTTGCTGAATGCCGCAAATCCCGCGGCGACCAGGAGGCTTGCCGCAAAGCCGCCAATGGCTCCCGCCCAGGTCTTCTTTGGACTGACCCGCGGCCACAATTTCGGTCCGCCGATGCCGCGGCCCGCGAAATAGCCGCCGATATCGGTCACCCAAACCACGAGCAGGATCAGGATCAGCGCGACGAATCCGTAAGTCGGATCGAGGCGCACCAGGATGGAAGCGACCTCGGCCGCACCAGCATACAGCAATCCCGCAGCCGTCCAGCGGCGCGGCGGCGGGGAAAGCAATGCGACTGCGGCGAAACCCGCGACCAGTGCAACGAGCGAAAGCTCGATCCGCGCCATGCCGAGACAAAGTCCGGCCATCGCCAGCGCGACGACGCCCGAGGCGACCACACGGGTCTCGCGCGCAACGCCGACAATCATCAGCCATTCGATATAGAGCCCGGCCGCCGCCAGCGTCACCAGCAACGTCCACAGCCATCCGCCGGCATAGGCAATCGCGATCGCGGCCGGCGCCAGCACCAATGCGGCACCGATGCGAAGCGCGAGATTACGCGACCCCTGCTCGGCAACAACCGCGGGCGATGCTTCGTGTTCGGTCACGATCCGGTTTTCGCCGCCAGGCCGCCGAAGCGGCGCTCCCTTCTGGCATATTCGGCAATCGCGCCCTCGAGCGCGGCCTTGTCGAAATCGGGCCAGTGGATCGGCACAAATACCAGTTCGCTGTAGGCCGCCTGCCACATCAGGAAATTCGACAGCCGCTGCTCGCCGCTGGTGCGAATGATCAGATCGGGGTCGGGAATGTCGGGCGCATTGAGGTACTGGCCGAGCGTGTCGGCGTCGATCGAAGCCGGGTCGCGCTTGCCGTCCGCGACCTCGCGCGCGAGCCGCTGCGCCGCGTGAGCGATTTCCTGCCGCGATCCGTAATTGAACGCGACCACGAGGTTGAGCCTGGTATTGCCCTTGGTGAGTTCTTCCGCCTCGTTGAGCAGCGCGCAGATGTCGGGCTCGAGGCCATCGCGCTCGCCGATCACCCGCACCCTGACGCCGTCGCTATGCAGTGTCGCCAGATCATTGCGGATAAACCGGCGCAGCAAGCCGAACAGGTCGCCGATCTCGGTCGCGGGACGCGACCAGTTTTCCGAGCTGAAGGAGAAGATCGTCAGATAGAGGATGCCGAGCTCATGCGCCGCCCGAACCACGCGGCGCAGCGCCTCGACGCCGCGGCGGTGGCCTTCGGCGCGCGGCAAACCGCGGGCCGCCGCCCAGCGTCCGTTGCCATCCATGATGATGGCCACATGCATGGGACCGCCGGTTCGATCCGGTCCTTCGGTCGCGGGGGCTGCGGCGTTCGACATCGGTCAGTTCCAAACCTTGAACCGTCACACTAGACGGTGAGGATTTCTTTTTCCTTGGCCGCAAGCAAATGATCGATTTCCGAAATCGTCCCATCGGTCGCCTTTTGCACCTCGGTGGCCAGGCGTTCCTGATCGTCTTCGGAAATCTCGTGATTCTTCTCAAGTTTCTTGACGGTATCGAGACCATCACGGCGCACATGGCGCACCGCAACCCTGGCCGCTTCGGCGTATTTATGGGCGACCTTCACAAGTTCCTTGCGGCGATCCTCATTGAGCTCCGGGATTCTCAAGCGAAGCACCTGCCCTTCGGTGGCCGGGCTCAAGCCCAGATTGGAATCGACGATTGCCTTTTCCACCGCCTTGACCATCGACTTGTCCCATACCTGCACGGAAAGCAGCCGCGGCTCGGGTACGCTGATGGTCGCAAGCTGGTTCAGCGGCATGTGCGTGCCATAGGCGTCGACCTGCACCGGCTCCAGCATCGAAGCCGCCGCGCGGCCGGTCCGCAAGCCACCCAATTCATGCTTAAGGGCTTGCGATGCGCCCTGCATGCGGCGTTTCAATTCGTTGATGTCGAACTTATCCGTGGGCATGACTTCCCCTCCTGAATACTCCTGCCGAAGCCGAAAAGGCTGGCGCGATCGGGCGCTGGCCGTTCAGCCGGCGACCACGGTACCGTGGCCCGTTCCACGCAGGATCGCACCGATCGAACCCGGCTCGGCGATCGAAAACACGATGATAGGCAGCGATGTCTCGCGGGCAAGCGCGAATGCGGTCGCGTCCATGACCTTGTAGCCGCCTGCAATCGCCTGCGAATGGGTCAGGCGGTCAAATCGCTTGGCGGACGGGTCCTTTTTGGGGTCGGCGCTGTAAATGCCGTCGACATTGGTGGCCTTCAGCACCGCCTGGGCGCCGATTTCGGCCGCCCGCAAGACCGCCGTGGTATCGGTGGTGAAGAAAGGGTTGCCGGTTCCCCCGCCCAACAGCACGATGCGGCCCTCGGCAAGGCAATTGTGCATTGCACTCCGGG
>DATNMT010000639.1:0-5891 GCA_035602495.1 Bradyrhizobium sp. | reverse complement strand
TGGCAGTCGCGGCTGCGATGTCGGGATTGAGGCCTTCGGGGAAGCCATCCTTCAGCATGCGCTGGTGGAAGGTACGTAGGCGGTCGACGGCGTTGGTGGATTCGATGAGGCTGTCGAAGGTGAAGTTCATCTGGTGCCGGTAGGGCACGGAGATGAGCAGGAAGCGAATCGCGGAGGCGCGATAGCCTTTGAGCAGGAGGTCGCGGAGAGTGTAGAAGTTGCCCTCGGACTTCGACATCTTCTTGCCTTCGACTTCTAGGAATCCGTTGTGCATCCAATAATTCGCCATGACCGACGTGCCATGCGCGCACCGTGATTGGGCAATCTCGTTCTCGTGGTGTGGAAAAATCAGGTCCAGACCACCGCCATGAATATCGAAGACGTCGCCGAGATAGGCGGCACTCATGGCCGAGCACTCGATGTGCCAGCCGGGGCGCCCCCGGCCCCACGGGCTCTCCCAGCCCGGCTCGTCGCCGGACGACTGCTTCCACAACACGAAATCGAGCGGACTCTTCTTGTGGGCGTCAACGGCAACGCGCGCGCCCGGCCGCTGCTCGTCGAGCTTGCGTCCCGACAGCGCGCCATAGTCGGGCATCGACTGGACATCGAACAGAACTTCGCCGCCGGCTTCATAGGCATGGCCGCGTGCGATCAATTGCTTGATCAACGTCACCATGTCCGCCTTGCCGTCGGCGCGCGGCAGCACGAAATCGGTCGCGCGCGGTTCGAACGTTGGAGGTAGGCAGCCCAATGCTGCCGCGTCGGCATGGAATTGTGCGGCGGTCTGTTCCGTGACCTTGCGGATCGCCTCGTTCAGCGGCAGGGCCGGAAAATCCCGCGCCGCGCGCTCGTTGATCTTGTCGTCGACGTCGGTGATGTTGCGGACATAGGTGACGTGGTCGGCGCCATAGAGATGCCGCAGCAGGCGGAACAGCACGTCGAATACGATCACCGGGCGCGCATTGCCGATATGGGCGAAGTCGTAGACCGTCGGCCCGCAGACATACATGCGCACGTTGCTGGGATCGAGCGGCACGAAGGGCCGCTTCTCCCGGGTCAACGTATCGTAGAGGCGTAAGTCCATGGATATCCCGTCCCTTGCGGCCGGGCGTCCAGTGATCTCGGATGAGAAAAGACGGCCTCAGCCAGCGAATCGCTAGCTCATAATCTCGCGGCAAATGCCACAAATGGCGAGGAGACCGTTCATGGCAATTACCATGGGCCAGCGGAGGGGATCGCGTCAAGTGCCCCAGAAAAGCCTGTTTGGGCCCCGAAACCCGCCCGGCGCGGCCATGGTTAATCATTCTTAATCTTTTGGGTCTATGCCGATCCGGACAATTACGGGCACTCCTCTCATTTTTCGGTGCAGCATGCGATCCATTTCCGCGGTCTTGGCCAGTGCGTTCCTGTTGGCAGCCTCGGCGGCGTCGGCCGACAGCCGGGTGTTCATCATTGCCAACCAGGCCGACGGCTACGGTGTCGACCAATGCCTCGCCAGGGGCGAGAAATGCGGCGCCCATGCCGCCCGGTCCTATTGCCAGTCGCGGGATTTCGCCGAGGCCTCGTCCTACCGGCGCGTCGACCCCGACGAAATCACCGGCTCGGTTCCCAAGGCAAGCGGCAACTGCCATGGCAGTTGCAATGAATACGTCGCCATTACCTGCCAACGCTAAAGCGCCCCTCGCGGGTGTGATCTGGCCGCCACATCGGCGCCCCGGAAACGACGTGACGCTGCCCCCGGAAGCGGCTATGTGAAACCGCGGCGGCCGCTCGCTCGGTTTGCTTTGGCCTGCGCGGAGACGCCCTTGATGGCCGGATATGCCTAGAACGCTGATTGCTCCCTTGTTTCGATGGATTTTTGGCTGCGCTGCGCTGGCGGGCGTCGGCGCGTTCGGCGTCGATGCATTCGCGCAGATACCCCCGGCGGCGGTGCCACCGCAGGCAACGCCCGGCGCGGCAACCAATCCGATGTGCCCGCGGCTTGAAGCGCAACTGGCGAGCATCGATCGCGGCGGCGGTGGCGGGGACCCGGCCAAGGAAGAGCAGATCCGCCGTTACCAGGATGCCGCGACCAAGCAGCAATCCGAACTCGACCGCGTCACCTCGCAGGCCAAGCGCATGGGCTGCGACAGTTCGGGATTTTTCTCGCTGTTTTCCGGCCAGTCGGCGCAATGCGGTCCGGTCAATAATCAGATTCAGCAGATGCGCGCCAATCTCGACCAGATCACTTCTAGCCTCGAGCGGCTGCGCACCGGCGGGCTCGGTGGCGCCGAGCGCGACAATCAGCACCGCTCGGTGTTGACGGCGCTGGCGCAAAACAATTGCGGGCCGCAATATGCCAACCTCGCGCGCGGGCCGGGCAGCTTCCTCGACAATCTGTTCGGCAACAACAACAATCCAAATCCGCCCGGAACCGATTTCGGCCCGCAATCCGGCACCTATCGCACGGTCTGCGTCCGCACCTGCGACGGCGCCTATTTCCCGATCTCGTTTGCGACCGTGCCGGCGCGGTTTCCGGACGACGAAAAGACCTGCAAGGCGCTTTGCCCGGCGACGGAGGCGACGCTGTTCGCCCATCGCAATCCCGGCGAAGACATGAGCCAGGCGGTATCGATCAGCGGGCAGACTTATACTTCGCTTCCGAATGCGTTCAAATATCGAACCGAGTTCAATCCGTCCTGCTCCTGCAAGGCCCCGGGACAGACCTGGTCCGACGCGCTGAAAAGCATCGACGACAAAGCCGCGGCCGAACAGCAGGGCGATATCATCGTCACCGAGGAGAGCGCCAAGAAGATGGCGCGGCCGCCGGCGGCGAAAGGTGCTCCGGCCGCCGCGAGGAAGGGCGCCCCCGGCACCACGGCGAGCACGCCGGCCGCGCCCGCACCCGATACAACTGCGCCGGCAACTGTCCCGACCGGCGACAAACCGATCCGCTCGGTAGGCCCGACCTTCATCCCCGCGCGCTAGGGTCTAGCCGGCTTCGCCTAACCCTCGAACGCCTCCGCCGAGCCGCGACTTGCGCGCGACATCAGCGTCTCGTCGGGTTCGGGTAACGGCTTGCCGGCGTCGCGAAACCGGTTGGTGATGGGATAGCGGCGATCGCGCCCGAAATTGCGGCTCGTCACCTTGACGCCCGGTGCGGCCTGCCGCCGCTTGTATTCGGCGATGTTGAGCAGCCGGTCGATCCGCGCCACCACCTCGCGGTCGAAGCCGGCGGCGACGATCGCGGCCAGCGGCTCCTCGCGCTCGACCAGCCGTTCCAGGATGGCGTCGAGCATGTCGTAAGGCGGCAGCGAATCCTGATCGGTCTGGTTTTCGCGCAGCTCCGCGGTCGGCGGCCGCGTGATGATGTCGGGCGGAATCACCTCGCCCGACGGGCCCAGCGCACCCCCCGGCTTCCATGAATTGCGCAAGGTCGAAAGCCTGAAGACTTCGGTCTTGTAGATATCCTTGATCGGATTGTAGCCGCCGTTCATGTCGCCATAGAGCGTGGCGTAGCCGACCGACATTTCCGACTTGTTGCCGGTGGTGACCACCATCGCGCCCGACTTGTTGGAGATCGCCATCAACAGCGTGCCCCGCGCGCGCGCCTGCAAATTCTCTTCGGTGATGTCGCGCGGCAGGCCGGCGAAGGTTTTCGACAGTATCTCCTCGAACCCGTTGACCGCCGCCGCGATCGGCAGCACCTCGTAGCGGATGCCGAGCGCTCGCGCGAGTTTGGCCGCGTCGTCGAGCGAGACTTGCGCGGTGAAGCGAAACGGCAGCATCACGCCGCGGACACGATCGGCGCCCAGCGCATCGACCGCGATCGCCGCGCACAGCGCCGAATCGATGCCGCCGGAGACGCCGAGCAGCACGCCGGGGAAGCCGTTCTTGCCGACGTAATCGCGCAAGCCCAGCACGCAGGCCGCATAGTCGCCCTCATCGCCGTCGAGCAGCGGCGCGACCGGCCCTGAGCAGCGCCAGCCGGCATTGGTCTTGCTCCAGCGCAGCGTCGTGATGTACTCGGCGAAGGACGGCAGTTGCGCCGCCACCGACAGATCGGCGTTCAGCGCGAACGATGCGCCGTCGAACACCAGTTCGTCCTGTCCGCCGACCTGGTTGAGATAGATCAGCGGCAGTCCGCTTTCGGTGACGCGGGCGACCGCGATCGACAACCGCAGATCATTCTTGTCGCGCGCGTAGGGCGAGCCGTTCGGCACCACCAGGATTTCCGCGCCGGTCTCCGCCAGGCACTCGACGACGTTCTCGTAATCCTCCGACTCCTCGAGCCAGATATCCTCGCAGATCGGCACCCCCACCCGGATGCCGCGCACGGTCACGGGCCCCGCGGCAGGACCGCGCGCGAACAGGCGCTTTTCGTCGAACACGCCGTAGTTCGGCAAATTGGCCTTGTAACGAAGGGCCGCGATGCGCCCGCCGTCGAGCAGCGCGCAGGCATTATAGAGCTTGCCATCCTCGACCCAGGGACTGCCGATCAGAACCGCCGGCCCGCCATCGGCGGTCTCGCGCGCCAGCGCTTCGACGGCGGCGCGGCAGGCCGATTGAAACGCCGGCTTCAGCACCAGATCCTCCGGCGGATAGCCGGCGATGAACAGTTCCGGCAACACCATGAGATCGGCGCCGTCGGCGCGCGCCTTCTCCCGCGCCGCGCGCGCCTTCGCGGCGTTGCCGGCGACATCGCCCACCGTCGGGTTCAACTGGGCGAGCGTGATCGCAAACTGATCGGCGCGTTCGGTCATGGCGCGACTATTATTCTCATATTGAGCATATTAGATATAGCATGCCCGCGTCGGCTTCGCCAGATGCCGCGATCGCCAAATCGTCACGGCCAAACCGCGCCAAACTCCAAATGCATGCTTCAGACCATGCCTATGCGTTCGGCGAGGGCGAACAGCCAGAACAGACCGGCCATCACCAGCGCGACGCCAACCGCGGCCGACCCCATGTCCTTTACCCGCCCGATCTGCGGATCGTGATCAGTGGTCAGCCGGTCGGCGAGCTTCTCGATCGCGGTGTTGAGCAATTCGACCACCAGCACCAGCACCACCACCGCGATCAGCTCGACACGGCGCATCGTGGTCGTGCCGGTCAGCCACGCCAGCGGCAGCGCCAGCGCGAGCGCGACCAGTTCCTCGCGAATGGCCTGCTCCGAGCGGATCGCAAAGACCAGGCCGTTGCGCGTGTTGATCGTGGCCCGCCAGAACCGCAGCAATTTCTAAAGGCCCGCTGCGGCCGGCAACGGCTTGACCTTGCCGCCGCGTTCCTGCTTGAGCAATTCGGCGATCAGGAACGCCATGTCGATCGACTGCTCGGCGTTGAGCCGGGGATCGCAGACCGTGTGATAGCGGTCGTTGAGATCCTCGTCGGTGATGGCGCGGGCGCCGCCGATGCATTCGGTCACGTCCTGGCCGGTCATTTCCAGATGGACGCCGCCGGCATGCGTGCCCTCCGCGGCGTGGACCGAGAAGAACGTCTTCACCTCCGACAGGATCTTGTCGAACGGCCGGGTCTTGTAGCCCGAGTTCGAGGTGATGGTGTTGCCGTGCATCGGATCGCACGACCACACCACCGCGCGGCCTTCGCGCTTCACCGCGCGCACCAGTTGCGGCAGGTGATCGCCGACCTTGTCGGCGCCGGAGCGGTTGATCAGCGTCAGCCGTCCCGGCTCATTGTCCGGATTGAGCACATCGATCAGTTTCAGCAATTCGTCCGGCTTGAGCGAGGGACCGCATTTCAACCCGATCGGGTTCCTGATGCCGCGGAAATACTCGACATGGCCGTGATCGATCTGGCGGGTGCGGTCGCCGATCCAGATCATGTGGCCCGAGGTCGCGTACCAGTCGCCGGTCGTGGAATCCACCCGCGTGAAGGCCTGCTCGTAGCCGAGC
>DATNMT010000479.1:0-2083 GCA_035602495.1 Bradyrhizobium sp. | reverse complement strand
GCCGCTCGGCGGAATCAACCCCATGCAGCTGAAAAATATGCTTCGACGTATCCATTCCAATGCGGATAATCTGGTCCACGGACGGCTCCCTTGTCTGAGATTTGCAACAACCTCATTCTGGCACAACTGATGCCGTAGGGGCCGTCCACCCCATCAACCACGGATGGCCATTGTTACACCGAGCTGCCGCTCCAGCCTTTGCAACTACACGCGCTGGTGGTTGATGGGTCCCTGCTTGGCGCGTTCGCTAAAGCTTCGGCGGCCCACCGTCATGACCTCGGCGAAGCCTCTTGACCGCCGAAGTCCGCCTTCGGACGAAGGCGGTTGGCGTAGACGGGTCGCAGGGACGACAGTGCGTTCCTACGCCACCGCCTCGAAGCACCAGGCCAGGATGCCCTTTTGCACGTGCAGGCGATTTTCGGCCTCGTCGAATACCACCGATTGCGGGCCGTCGATCACCTCATCGGTGACCTCGTCGCCGCGGTGGGCGGGCAGGCAATGCATGAACAGCGCGTCGGGCTTGGCCAGCGACATCAGCCGGCCGTTGACCTGATAGGGTTTCAGCAAATTGTGGCGGTGCTCGCCGTCCTTGTCGCCCATCGAGAACCAGGTGTCGGTGACCACGCAATCGGCGCCGCGGACGGCGCCTTCCGGATCGTTGCCGAGCACGATCGGCGCTTGCGTCGCCTTGATCCAGTCGCGCATCGCCTTGTTGGGCGCGAGCTGCGGCGGGGTGGCGACGTTCAAGGTGAACTTGAACCGCTCCGCCGCCTGCGCCCACGACGCCAGCACGTTGTTGTCGTCGCCGCTCCAGGCCACAATGCGGCCCTCGATCGATCCGCGATGCTCCTCGAAGGTCATCAGGTCCGCCATCACCTGGCAGGGATGCGAGCGCCGCGTCAGCCCGTTGATCACGGGCACGGTGGCGTGCGCGGCGAGTTCCAGCAGCGCATCGTGGTTGAGGATGCGGATCATGATGGCATCGACGTAGCGCGACAGCACGCGCGCGGTGTCGGCGATGGTCTCGCCGCGGCCGAGCTGCATTTCCGCGCCGGTCAGCATGATCGATTCCCCGCCGAGCTGGCGCATGCCGACGTCGAACGACACCCTGGTGCGGGTCGAGGGTTTTTCGAAGATCATCGCCAGCGTCTTGCCTTCGAGCGGCTTTTTCGCCGTTTCATGCGCCTTCAGCTTCGCCTTCATGGCGACGCTTAACGCGAGCATGTTGCGCAGCTCCTTGGTCGGGACCTCGCTGAGATCGAGAAAATGGCGCAGCGCCTTGCTCATTGCCCCGCCGCCCGCTTCAACTGGCCGCCGGAAAGCCTTTCGCAGGCGCGCTCCAGCCGCGTCACGGATTCCTCGATCTCGGATTCGGTCACGATCAACGGCGGCAGGAAGCGGACGACATTCTCGCCGGCGCCGACGGTCAACAGGTTTTGCTCGCGCAGCGCCGTTACCAGATCGCCCGACGGCACCGCCGCCTTGACGCCGATCAACAGCCCCTCGCCGCGCACCTCGGCGACCACGCCGGGATGGCGATCGACCACCGAGGCGAGCTTCTGCTTGAGCAGCAGCGACATCTTCTGCACGTGCTCGAAGAAGCCGGGCTTCAGCATGACGTCCAGCACCGCGTTGGCGGCGGCGACCGCCAGCGGATTGCCGCCGAAGGTCGAGCCGTGCGAGCCCGGCGTCATGCCGGAAGCAGCATCCGCGGTCGCAAGGCACGCCCCAATTGGAAAGCCGCCGCCGAGCGCCTTTGCCAGCGACATCACATCCGGGGTGACGCCGAGGCGCTGATGGGCGAACAGCGCGCCGGTGCGGCCCATGCCGGTCTGCACCTCGTCGAACACCAACAGCAAGCCGTTGGCGTCGCAGAGTTCGCGCAGCGCCCTGTAGAACGCGTGCGGCGCGGATCGTACGCCGCCCTCGCCCTGCAGCGGCTCGATCAGGATGCCGGCGGTGTGCGGACCGATCGCCTTTTTGACGGCTTCAAGGTCGCCATGCGGCACTTGATCAAAACCGTCCATCGGCGGCCCAAAACCTTCGAGATATTTTGCCGAACCGGTCGCGGCCAGCGTCGCCA
>DATNMT010000464.1:0-2533 GCA_035602495.1 Bradyrhizobium sp. | reverse complement strand
GGAAATTCGCCTAGCGCTACTGGCCGGTCTTCGAGCGCAAGGCTTGGGGCTGCTCGGCAACCGAGATCGAATGGCGAAAGCACGGCTTCGAAGGCTCGCGCCTGGGCTATCTCCTGAACGGTGCCGGCTTCTTCCATCAGGCTCACAGGGCGGTCGACGACTGCCATGCAGTGCTCGAGATCTTGGCGTTTGAACTGCCGACGGTTAGTGCGCCGGCGCTTGCCGTCCTGCTCGAGCAAGCCCGCAAGAAGACGATGCGGGTCTGGGCGGAGCAGTCCCCGTTCGACCTCAAGGACGTCCTCAAGCGGCGCGGCTACCGATGGTGCGACGGAAGCGATGGCCGGCCACGATCATGGTACATCGACGTGGGGGAAGACCAGCTGCAAGACGAAATCGCGTTTCTCAAGACGGAGATCTATCTCTCCGAAGTGGAGCCGCGATTGCAGACCTTGACGGCGCTCAGCCGATTTTCCGTCAGAGCGTAGATCGCGAGAACTCGCGATCTACGTCGCCCCCTGATGGCGAGAACGTCGGCTTTGAGACGGAATCATTACCGACACACGGCGGATGAGGAGGCGAGTTGAGCCGTCGTCGCCTCCCCCTGCGTCATCATGCGGCCTTGGCGACCTTCTCCGACCCTGCCTGCTCCATGGCGCGCATGTAGAGATCGAGCATGCTCTCGCGCTCGTCGCGCTCTTCCTGGTCCTGTTTTCGGAGCTTGATGATCTCTTTCAGAATCTTTACGTCGAATCCGTCGCCTTTGGCCTCCGCAAACACTTCCTTCTTTTGCTCGCTCAACTCGAGCATTTCGGTGTCCAGATTTTCGATCCGTTCGACGAACGCGCGAATTTTGCCGCCGGGAATGGTGACGTCAGACATGGTGCCTCCCTGATAAATGGAAGTGCGAAAATGCCTGGAAAGAAATGACCAATGTGTTAACCGAGCAAGCCAAGCCGAAAGGTGCTTAACGCCGGGCGATCAGCGTTCTCGGACATCGCAGACCAAAGTGTTCGTCCGGGATCCATTGAAGAGTTGCGCGAGATGACCCGGAGTTATCTGAAAACAGGCTGAAGGCGCTCTAATCGGCGTGATCGGACGCCAAGCACTGCCCTCACCGAACAAAAAAAGAAGATTTCATGGCCTCTTCGTTCACCCGTAACGCCGTCGTGCTCGGGCTTTTGTCCGCGGTCGGTCCGTTCGCGATCGACATGTATCTGCCGGCGTTGCCGGCGATCGCTGCCGATCTGCATGCCACGACCTCGGCGACGCAGATGACGCTGATCGCGTTCTTCGTCTCGTTCGGCCTGTGCCAGATCGTCTACGGGCCGTTGTCGGATGTTTACGGCCGCAAGCTCCCGCTGTATGGCGGACTAACGCTTTTCATTCTAGGAGCGATCGGTTGCGCGTTTTCGCCGACCATCGGCTGGCTGATCGCGTTTCGCTTCCTGCAAGGGATCGGTGCGGCAATGGGCGTGATCCCGCGCGCGATCATCCGCGACCTCCACACCGGCGCCGAGGCGACCAGGCTGATGTCGCTGGTGATGCTGGTGTTCTCAGTGTCGCCGATCCTCGCCCCGTTGACCGGAAGCGCGTTGATCGTGCCGTTCGGCTGGCGCGCGGTGTTCGTCGCGGTCGGCGTCGCGGCGCTGATCGCGCTGTTGCTGGTGGCTTTCCTGCTGCCGGAAACCCGCCCGGCCCATGAGCGCATCCCAGGCAGCATCCGCGGTGTGTTCGGCAATTTCGGCGAGTTGCTGCAGGACTGGCATTTCCTCGGGCTGACGTTCATCGGCGGGCTCGGCATTTCCAGTTTCTTCGCGTTCCTGTCGACATCGTCCTTCGTCTATATCGGCCACTATGGCCTGACGCCGACGCAATACAGCATGGCATTCTCGATCAATGCCATCGGCTTCATCGGTGCCTCGCAATTCGCGGGCTTCCTAGGCGGCCGCTTCGGCATGGGCCGGATGGTGATGGCGGCCGTGTCGGCCTATGCGTCGTTCGCTGTGCTGTTGCTGGCGCTGACGTTGGCGGGCTTCGACAGCCTGCGCGTGCTGATCCCGCTGTTGTTCGTGTCGTTCGCGTTTCTCGGGCTCGTGATTCCGTCGACGATGGTGCTGTCGCTGGAAAATCACGGCCGCATCGCCGGCATCGCCTCGGCGCTCGGCGGCACGCTGCAGATGGTCGCCGGCGCAATAATCACCGGTATTGCCGGGCTGTTCTTCGACGGCACCTCACTGCCAATGGTCGCAACGGTCGCTGCGGCCTCCGTGGCCGCCCTCGTCCTCAGCCTTGTAACGTTGCGCAAGAAGGAGCTAAAGCCGGTCGCAGCGGGATCAGGCACTGGATGACTCATCGGCCCCGCGATTTAGCCCTGCCCGAGGTCGTGGATGGTCGGTCGCAGGCCGTCGGGCGTGATGTCGAGCGTCGCGAGCGTGATCGGCAACCTGAAACGCCGCCGGCCCGCGCTTCCGGGGTTCAAGTAGAGCACGCCGCCCACCATTTCGACCTTCGGCACGTGGGAATGGCCTGAGAC
>DATNMT010000459.1:0-7888 GCA_035602495.1 Bradyrhizobium sp. | reverse complement strand
AAAGGGCGCCGTCCACGAACCCAGATCCTCGTCCATTAGCGGCTTGTTGCCTCGCGGCTGTTTTGCTCCTTCGAAGCCCGGCGTCAACAGGAACGGATTCTGCAACTGGGCAACCAGACTCAGGTCTTTCGCTGCCGCCGCGAAGCTCGCTTTGAAGCTGGCAGCAGTGCCACCCGAGATCGTGGTGCTCATACCGCGGACGCGGGTTTTTACGCGGCTGACCGTCGCGCCCAACACTTTTTTCGCGGTCTTCTGACAGAACAACACGCCGAGCTCGAACGGCAGCGAATCGAAGCCGCAGGAAAACAGGATACGGGCGCCGCTCGATTTGGCTGCACCCTCATGCGCGTCGATCATCTGGCGCATCCACACCGGCTCGCCGCAGAGATCGAGATAGTCGGTGCCGGTGGCGGCGCAGGCCGCGACCAGTTCTGAGCCGTAGAGCTGATACGGTCCGACCGTGGTAATCACCGCGTTGGTCTGGTCGATCATCGCCTTCAGCGAAGCGGGATCGCCGGCATCGGCCGCAATCAACGCGGTGTCGGCCGGCGCGCCGATCGCATCGCGGACGGACGCGAGTTTTTCCAGGCTGCGGCCGGCCATCGCCCATTTCGGCGCGCCTTTGCCGGTATAATGCGCCGCCAGGTATTCGGCGACGAGCTGGCCGGTAAAGCCGGTTGCGCCATAGACAACGATGTCGAACTTCGACGAAGACTTCATGTTTGAATACTCTGAGGTGATTTATTTGTTCGAGCGGCAGGAGAGCCGCTCATTTCTTGCCGTAGGAAACGCCCATGCCGGCGCGCACGTCGCTCTGGATACCATAGGGTGCGATCGGATAGCGAAGGCCATTTTTCGCCAACGCCTTCATGCCGGTGATTGCTTTGGCGAGATGCGCGGGCGATAGCGCCATCAACATTTCCTCATCCGGCACCCCGCCATAGCGCCGCTCGGCAAAACACGGCAGCGACAGGCTGGGCTCGCCGGTTTTCAGCGCGCGTCCCCATGAATCGGCGCACGCGGTTTCGCCGACCACGCCCCATTCGAATTTCTTGTAGCCGGTATATTGCAGCCCGTTGATCAGAATGATCATCTGGCCGGGCGTCGCATAGACCAGACAGATATCGGGCGGCTTCAGTCGCCCACTGGTGAGCGGGCTCACCGCCAGCGCCTGGTATTGGCCGAAGGGAACGACGTCGAGCGCCTCCTGGCGCTTGCGCGCGTCCTGCGCATTCTCATGCCAGACGCCGACGTAAGCTTCACCGGCGAGCCACTTCTCGTCTTGCGGCGCCAGCCCAATGACGGCGCGGCACTGCGCGCCGACCAGGTCGTCGGCGGTAATGCCCACCGTCCAGCCCAGCCGCGAGGCCATGCTGACGATCTGGTCGGTGGTGTGGACCGCCGACGGACGGCGGATTTTCGGGATCGCCGTCATCTCCTCGACGCGCGCGAACATCTTCATGCCGATCACGGTAGTCTTCAGCCGAAGCAGGCTGTTCAGATCGGCGGCTATGCCGGGCAGATCGAACTGTTCGGGCGGCGTTTGCTGTTGCATGGCGTTCACTCCCATATCGGCGCGACAAGCGCAGCCGTTGCGCCGATCCTAGCGGGAAACCTCATTTGACGCGACCGTCCGGGCCGGGGAAGAATTCGCCTGATTTGCCCGAGATCCGGTAGGCGGCAAGCCCGATCCACTCGCGAACGCCGACATCGACCGAACCGAGCCCCTCCGCCGCGAAAATCCAGAATGTCGCAAGATCCGCTTTTCCTCCCACGCGCCAGTCGACCGGATAGGGCTCGACCGCAAATCCGGCCTTGCGAAACACGCCGACCGATCGCGGCATATGATAGGCCGACGTCAGCAACAGCCATCGCTCGCCGTTCTTCGGCGCCGCCAATGCCTTGGCGAATTCGGCGTTCTCCCGGGTGTTGCGCGCGCGCCGCTCGATTTCCAGGCGATCTCGGGCAATGCCGAGACTTTCGAGCAGCTCGACGGCGTAATCGGCCTCCTTCGCCTCGTTCGAGATCAGATTGGCACTGCCACCGGTAAAGATGAGGCGCGCCTTCGGATATCGACGGGCAAGGGCCGCGGCCGCAAGGATGCGGTCGGCCGCCGACCTCACCACCGGCATGCCATGGGCGATCGAAAGGTCGGGATCGATCGACCCACCGAGCACGACAATGCCATCCGGTGCGCCCTGTGCCGCGTCCCACGGCGGAAATCGCTGCTCCAGCGGATACAGCACCCAATTTCCCAGCGGCGAAAACCCGGCAATCGCGAGCAGGATCACGGAGGCGATCAGGAGCCTGCGGCCAAGGGACGCAAATCGCGTGGCGGACAGCAGCGCGCCGAGAACGCCGATGCCGAGAAGGAAATTGGTCGGCAGCATGGCAATGCCGAGGGTTTTGGAGAGCGCAAAAAACACGAGTGACCTCAGGAAATGTCTGGTACAGGGTCATACGCGAGCCCTGCCCCAACAAGAAGCCCTCCCATGACCCATCATCATCTGCATTCCAGCCCCGAGACCTGCCACTGGGGGTTTTTCGAAGCCAAACTGAAGCCTGTGCTCACCATCGCCAGCGGCGACGAGGTGACCATCGACACCATCAGCGGCGGCCCGGACGTGGTGCCGGACAAAAACAAGTTTCACGTCCCGCCCGAACTTGGCGAGGTGCACGCCAAAAACGAGCGGATGGTGCCGGGTCATATCCTGACCGGTCCGGTCGCGGTCGAGGGCGCCAGGCCCGGCGACGTGCTGGAGGTCGACATTCTCGACGTCCAGCTCCGGCAGGACTGGGGCTACAATCTGATCCGGCCGCTCGCCGGCACCTTGCCCGACGATTTCCACGAGACGCGACTGATCAACATTCCGCTCGATCGCGAGCGAATGGTTGGCCGGCTGCCCTGGGGGCTCGATCTGCCCCTGAAGCCGTTTTTCGGCGTGATGGGCGTGGCGCCGCCTCCGGCCTGGGGCCGCATCACCTCGCTGATCCCGCGCGCGATGGGCGGCAACCTCGACAACAAGGAACTCGGCGCCGGCGCAAAACTCTATCTGCCGGTGTTCGTGCCGGGCGCGCTGTTCTCCTGCGGCGACGGCCATGGCGTGCAGGGCGACGGCGAGGTCTGCGTCACCGCGATCGAGACCGCGCTGCAGGGCCGCTTCCGCCTGACCTTGCGCAAGGATCTGCGGCTGGACTATCCCCGCGCCGAAACCGCATCGCACTACATGACCATGGCGATGGATCCCGACCTCGACCAATGCGTGGTGCGGGCACTGCGCGACATGATCGCGCTACTCGGCGAAAAGCGCAATTTGTCACGCGAGGACGCCTACACGCTCTGCAGCCTGGCGGCCGACCTTCGCGTAACGCAGACGGTCAACGGCTCCAAGGGCATTCACTGCATGATCGAAAAGCAGGTTGTGCATGGGTGAGGGATTGGCGCTTTAGCCGAGGAGCCAACGGGTCGGCGCGAAGCGCCGCCCGATGACAGGCTCCGCGACGAAGCTCGCAGCCTCGCGCACGGTATCACAGTAGGGAGCGCGCCTCTTATTCCACGCGGCGGGCGATCATTAAAGGGATCGTAAAGGAAATCCGTAAAAATGCAGCCTTTCTCCTCTAGCCAATTTCCCGGAGAGGCCGCATGGCGTTTGGACTTGAGGGACGGTTCGCTTTCCTGCGGCTGAACCTGGGACCGAAGACCGTCCTGAGTGCAGCGATGCTGATCGCGGTCAATACCGCGCTGGTGGTCGGAGCCGGCTATTGGTCGCTGAGCCGCGATTTCGACGCCCGCGCCGCGCACGACATCGACGTTAACCTCCGCACGCTCAGCCTGGCGTTCGCCGAGACCTATCCCGACGCCAGGATCACCATTCGCGACGGCGTCGTCGCGCGCATCGAACTCGCCAAGATGCCGGAATTTGCCGACCACAGGATTGTCGATCGCGTCACCTCCTATGTCGGCGGCAGCGCCACGCTGTTCGTGTATGACGACGCGTCGCAGCAGTTCGTCCGCCGAACCACCAATGTGAAAAAGGAAAATGGCGACCGCGCGGTCGGCACCGCGCTCGCGCCCGATCATCCCGGGCAAGCCGTGCTTCGCCGCGGCCAGCCCTATAAGGGTCCGGCGGTGCTGTTCGGCCGCCGCGTCTACACCGCCTATCAGCCGGTGTTCGGCGCCGGCGACAAGGTGATCGGGATCGCCTATGTCGGCATCCCCATCGAACAGCTCGACGGCATGCTGGCGCAGGCGCTCTGGGCCATGGCCATTGCCGCTGGTATCGCCGCCCTGTTCGTGCTTGCGATGACGATGATGATCGTGCGCCGCGTCACCAAGCCGCTGAGGGCCGTGACCGAATCCCTCACCATTCTTGCGGAGGGAAGGACCGACGTCGAGGTTTGCTACGCCGAGCGCCACGACGAAATCGGCGCCATCGCCCGCACCGTCGCCGTGTTCAAGAACAACCGCCTCGAGCGCCGCCAGATCGAGGCCGAACGCGTCAATGCCGAAAAGCTGGCGATGGAGCGCCGCAAGGCGGAGCTCAACCAGTTTGTCGAGGATTTCCGGACCAAAATCGGTGGCATCATCGAGCGGGTGCTGAAGTCGTCGGGCCAATTCGAAAAGGACGCCCAGCAGCTTTCCGTGACCGCGCATTCGACCGCGGAGATGTCGGGACAATCCGCCGATGCCTCGCGACGAGCCTCCGAGCATGTCCGCAGCGCCGCGGCCGCCTCCAATGAACTGTCGCAGTCGATCGTCGAGATCAGCCGCCGGGTTCAGGAATCGAACGGCGTCACCGCGGACGCGGTCAAGCAGGCCGACGCCACCGACGAACGGATGACGGAACTGACGGCGGCCGGCGACCGGATCGGCGACGTCGTCAAACTCATCACCACGATTGCCGAACAGACCAACCTGTTGGCGCTCAACGCTACCATCGAGGCCGCGCGCGCCGGCGATGCCGGCCGCGGTTTCGCGGTGGTCGCCCAGGAAGTCAAGAACCTCGCCGGACAGACCGCCAAGGCGACCGAGGAAATCAGCGCCCATATCGTCAATATGCAGCGCGCCACCGGCGAATCCGTCGGCGCCATCAAGGCGATCGGGCAGACCATCGAGCGCATCAGCGGTATCACCACCTCGATTTCATCGGCGGTCGAGCAGCAGGGCACGGCGACCCAAAGCATTGCGCACGGCGTCCAGGCCGCCGCCAGCGGCACGCTTAACGTCGCCGACAACATCGAGCGCGTGGCGCAAAATGCCCGCGAAACCGGAACGACTTCCGGCCTGATGCTGAAATCGGCTCAGGAGCTGTCGGAGGTGAGCAGCCACCTCAAGGACGAGGTCGAAAAATTCCTCGACAGTGTCCGCGCGGCGTGATGCGACGAGGCTGAGTGACAACGCCACGGATGCGCTAACCGGGAAGCCGTAATCTGTCATACTGAGCCTTGACGGCTGTATAGCATTCGCAGGCCAATCCCCCTGAGACCCTCCAGATCGAGAATTTCGACGTGCCCGCGGCTGTAACGGATATATTTTTCCTGCTGCAACGGCACGGCTCCCTGTGGCGCCCGCCGCGGCTGTTTTGCTATTGTGATAAGCCGGATGCTCAATGTTACTTCGATTTGATATGAGGCGATGTAACCTTCGCAATGATTTGCCGGTGCGCAGATGGATCGATCGACCAAGGCCACGCTATGGATCGCCTTCATCGTCTTGTTCAGCTATTTCGTATGGTTTTTCCTTGATTGCGCCATGGATGACACGTGCCATCTGGTCTGCCGGTTCGGTGGTCGCGGCGGCTGCTATACGCAGAGAACGCCTGAACTGAAATCGCCTTAGCGCGAGGCGCTGCCCGCCACGGCAATATTGTTTTCAGTCAGCAGCCCGGACAGGCGTTCGGCCACAAACTTTTGGCCGGCCGGCGTCCAATGCGCGCCGTAGCGGGCGGCATAGGCCTCGGCGCCGTCGAACGCGACGAAGGGAATTTTTTCGCGCTGCAGATATTGCACCAGTTTGTCGTCGGTCGATTGCAGACCGACCATCAGCTTCGCGCCATGCGCTTCGACGAATTCGCGCATCTTGCCGACGATGGCCTCGGTCGGATCGGACACAAAGACCTGCGGATGCCGGATCTCGACATAGGCGATTGCGAACAGGCGCGCGAGCCAGAGATGACGCACCCACCAGTTCTCCTTGATGTACAACTGGCGGGACAGCGGCACCGGCTGGCCACGCAATAGCAGCGCGCCATCCGGACCGGGCTCGAAGTACGGCTTCTGGTAGCCGTCGTAGCGGATATTGGTGCCATTATCCAACCGGTCATTGTCGGTGCAGAAGATCAGCACCACGACGCTGGGCTCGATCGTGCCCCATATCCGCCGCAGCAACAGATATTCCTGATCGGTGCCGTAGCCGGAAACGCCCGCATTGACGATCGCAAAGTTCGGAAGGCGGCTTCGCAGCAGGTCGGTAAAGCGTTCACCGGCCTCGGCATCGACGCCCCAGACAAAGGAATCGCCGATGAACAGCATCCGCGGCCGGGCATCGCGCGCAAACTCGATGTCGCGAAAACCGAGACTGTTGTGCCGGGCATGAATGGTCCGGGCCGTCGTCACGACCGAGCTGGAATTGGGCACCGGCGCCCAGCCCAGCTCGGCGTCATAGCGATAGGTCAGCGAGCGCTCGCTCGAGCCTTCCCGCAGGATCCGCAAATCGGCAAGGCGAAGCGCGATCTCGATTGCGAGCAGGGTCACGAGCGCGACCAGCAAGGCCGTGCCGGCCGATCGCAGTGCCGGCAGGACTCGTTGACGCGTGATGGTTTTCCACATTGCGCACCCTACCCCAGCCGCCAGCCGACCTCCTCGGCGAAGCTGCGGTAGAACTCGGCGTCGTAGGCGCGTTCCGGCGTCTGGCGCACGCGCTCGTCGAGCCGGCGGGCGTCGTCGCCGACCAGGATGCGCCAGCGCCCGGCCTTGACGCCGTCGAGAATGACCTTGGCCGCCGCGGCCGCCGTCATCGGCGCCTCATCGCGAAAACTGCGGGCGCGATCGGCGGCGATGTTCTGGATGTCGTCGTCCGACATCGCCGCGGTGTCGACGCCCATGCCCTCCAGCCGCCGGCGCGCCAACAGCAATTCGTTGGCACTCAACTGGTCGGAGTCGCTCCCGGTCTGGATCCTGCGGGAATTGGAAACGATCGAGGTGCCGATATGGCCGGGCATCACCACCGAGCACTTGATGTGCGGCGCGTTCAGCCGGAGGTCGTTGATCAGCGCTTCGGTAAACCCCTTCACGGCGAATTTGGCGGCGCTGTAGGCGGTGTGCGACACGCCCATCCCGACCGAGGCCCAGAAACCGTTGACGCTGGAGGTGTTGACGATGTGACCCTCGTCCGCCTTCAGCAGCATGGGCAGGAAGGTGCGGACCCCGAGATAGACCCCGCCCCAGCAGATATTGAATGTCCTTTCCCACTGTTCCCGTGTGCTGGTGAACAGGCTGCCGCCGCCGCTGATGCCGGCATTGTTGAACAGCAGATGGATTCTGTCGGTCGCCTGTTGTTCGGCGAGCTCATCGCGAAACCGCGTGAGCTGGTCTTCAATGGAGACGTCGGCGACATGGGTGGTGACGCGCAGGCCCTGCGGCAGCCGTTCGACCTCGCACAGACGCTTGGTCTCGGCCATCGCTTCGGCCGAGACGTCGCACATCGCGACATTGCAACCCTCGGCGATCAGTTGCCGCGCCAGTTCGCGGCCCATGCCCGTGCCGCCGCCGGTGATGACGGCGACCTTTCCGGCAAAATCCTTCATGCGAGACGCGCGCCTTTTCCGGTTCCCTCAACTGACGTCCGTCTCTAGCTTCGTTCAAACCATGACGCAAGGCTGCGGCCGGG
>DATNMT010000448.1:0-2329 GCA_035602495.1 Bradyrhizobium sp. | reverse complement strand
CTTGACGTCCTTGGGCTCGATGCCGAGCTTTTCCTTGGCGTGCTCGGCCAGGAAGCTCGCAAAGGCCTGGCCGTACTGATCGGAGTGGATCTGCGCGCGGAAGACGTAATGCAGGTTCTTGTCCTTGAACACGGCGGTCGCAACCGCGGTGGTGATCCAGAGGATCTTCTTCTGCTGCTCGACCTTGGCCGAGAGCGGGACCGCGTGCGAGCTCGCATAGATGCCGTTGATGATGTCGATCTTCTCCTGGCTGATCAGGCGTTCGGCCTCGTTGATCGCAACGTCGGGCTTGCTCTGGGAATCCGCGGCGATGGGTACGATCTTGTACTTGCCGCCGATGCCGCCCTTCTCGTTGACGAGATCGATCGCGATCTGCGTTCCGACCGAGGAGGCAACCGAGCCGCCCGCGGCAAACGGACCGGTCAGATCGTAGATCACGCCGAGGCGAACGGTTTCGGCTTCCGCCCGCGCGCGTGTCCAATCGAGGTTGAGTACGGCTGCTGTGGCCGCGGCATTCTTCAGCAATGTCCTGCGTGAAGTCGGCATGGCGTTCCTCCCCGAGATGGTACCGTCGTGGTTGCGACGGGTGCTTTTTCGCTTGTTTGGCCGAGTATTTAAAGGATGCGACGGAAAGTCAACACGCGGCCCTTCATCCTTGCCACACGCGTCTTTGTGCCCCAAAAGGTGAACCCAGAATTTCAATCGCCCTAAACCGGAGCAGACCATGGCTTTTGCGACCACCGATGACGGCGTACGGCTGTATTGCGAGGAGACCGGCAGCGGCGCGCCGATTATCTTCGTCCATGAATTCGCCGGCGATCATCGCAGCTGGGAACAACAGCTTCGGCATTTTGGCCGGCGCTACCGGGCCATCGCCTATGCCGCGCGCGGCTATCCGCCGTCGGACGTACCGGAGGATCCCTCGTCCTACAGCCAGAACCGCGCCGCCGACGACATTCTGGCGGTGCTCGATCATCTCGGCATCCAGAAGGCGCATGTCTGCGGCCTCTCGATGGGTGGCTTCGCGGCGCTGCATTTCGGCTTCCGCCAGCCGTCCCGGGCCTTGTCGTTGTGCGTGGCCGGCTGCGGCTATGGCGCGGAACTGAATATGCGCGAGCAGTTTCGCGCTGAAGTCGACGCCGTGGTGGCGTCGCTGCGTGCGGACGGCATGGCCGCGTTTGCTTCGCGTTATGCCTATGGCCCCACCCGCGTGCAGTTCGAAGCCAAGGATCCCCGCGGTTTTGCGGTCTTCAAGCGGGCGCTGGCCGAGCATTCGGCCTTGGGTGCCGTCAACACCCAGCTCGGCTGCCAGAAGGAGCGCCCGTCGCTGTATCACCTGCAAAACGAGATGGCCGGCCTCACGGTGCCGACGCTGATCCTCACCGGCGACGAGGACTGGCCCTGCCTGACGCCGGCGTTGTTGATGAAGCGCACGATCCCCTCGGCGGCGCTCTCGGTGATGCCGAATTGCGGGCACACCATCAATCTCGAGGCGCCGGACCTGTTCAACGGCATCGTCGGTGACTTCATAGCCCAGGTCGATGCCGGTCGCTGGCCTGCGCGTGACCCGCGCGCGGTGTCGGGCTCGATAACCGGCATGCGCTGATCGAGGCGACTCGGTCATCGCGTGAACATCGGATTCAATGCCCATGGCTCACCTGCGGAACGCCGCGGTTCAGCGACATATGGGAATGCATGCAAAGCCAGCCATCTTCATTCCTGGAAAACACCATGGTGGCCCGGCCGGGGCGCGGAAACGGCTTGCCATCGGGATGATAGCCGGTGCTGGTCCACGGTGCGATCACGATCGCCATCATGCTGTCAGGGGAAGCCAGAACCGAGGCCTGATCGAGAACGAAACGGAAGTCGGTGGTCTTCGGCCAGACATTGTCCCATTGGGTGGCGACCCAGCTATCCAGGCCGGAGATGACATCGTTGTGCGTGCCGAAGGCAAGCACCTTTGGATGAAACAGCGGCCTCGCCGATGCGTAGTCGACCTCACGGACATAGCCCGCGAAGGTTTCCAGCCACTGGCGGAAGAACTGCGTTATCTCCGCGTTAGCGGTCGGCAAGGGGTCCATTGCCTGCTCCCAGAGCATGATCCGGAAAAGTGGACGCCGGTTTTCCGAAAAGATCATGCTCCATCAAAAAAATTAGAGCGGGATGACGAAGAGTCATCCCGCTCTCCTCAACGGACCAGAAAAACCAGCTTGCCGCGAAAGTGGCGGGATTCGCTTACCGTGTGCGCGGTCACGACGTCGCTGAGCCGATAGCGTGTCACACTCAACGGACGGACGGCCGCAAGCGCAACCAGCGCCACGATGCGCTC
>DATNMT010000435.1:0-4383 GCA_035602495.1 Bradyrhizobium sp. | reverse complement strand
CAGAAGTGCCGCGAGCTTTTGTCCACCCTTGACAATGCCGAACTCGGCCGCCTGCTTGATGGCGTTGGTGGTGTCGCCGCCGGCATTGGCGAGGCCAATGATTTTGGCCTTCGACGACTGCGCCTGCAGCAGGAACGAGGAGAAGTCGGCAGTATTGAGCGGATGCTTGACGCCGCCGACCACCTTGCCGCCGTTGGCCTGAATCACCGCCGTGGTGTCGCGCTCCAGCGCGGCGCCGAACGCATAATCCGCGGTGAGGAAGAACCAGGTATCGCCGCCCGCCTTCACCAGCGCCTGCCCGGTGGTATGGGCGAGCATGTAGGTGTCGTAGGTCCAGTGCACGGTGTTGGGCGAGCACTGCGCGTTGGTAAGATCGGAGGTCGCGGCACCCGAATTGATGTAGACGCCGTTCTTTTCCTTGATCACGTTGTTGACCGCGAGCGCCACGCCGGAGTTCGGCACGTCGACGATGGCGTCGACCTTGTCGACGTCGAACCATTGCCGCGCGATCGCGGTGCCGATGTCGGGTTTGTTCTGGTGGTCGCCGGAGATGATGTCGATCTTCCAGCCCTTGGCGATCAGCCCGGAATCCTCGACCGCCATCTGCGCGGCCAGCGTCGAGCCCGGCCCGCCGAGATCGGCATAGAGCCCGGACTGATCGGACAGCGCGCCGATCTTGACGGTCTTGTCCTGGGCCGCCGCGAAACCGGCGGAGGCGAGGCTCAGCGCGGTACCCAGCAGCAGCGCGGTGACGATCTTGTTCTTGGTTTTCATGGTGGTTCCTTCCAGGTTTCTTCTCGTCGTTGTCAGACGCCGAGATAGGTGTGCAGCTTGTCCATATTGGCCTGCAGATCCGCGTTGGCGAAACCGTCGATCACCTTGCCATGTTCGACGATGTAGTAACGGTCCGCCACCGTGGCGGCGAAGCGGAAATTCTGCTCGACCAGGAGGATGGTAAAACCTTCCTTCTTGAGCCGCGCAATGGTGTGGCCGATCTGCTGGATGATGACCGGCGCCAGGCCCTCGGTCGGCTCGTCCAGCATTAGGAACCGCGCCCCGGTGCGCAGTATGCGGGCGATCGCCAGCATCTGCTGCTCGCCACCGGACAATTTGGTGCCCTGGCTGTTGAGCCGCTCCTTCAGGTTGGGAAACAGTTCGAAGATCTGGTCCAGCGACAGCCCGCCGGGGCGCACGATCGGCGGCAGCAGCAGGTTTTCGCGGACGTCGAGGCTGGCGAAAATCCCGCGCTCCTCGGGGCAGAAGGCGACACCCATGCGGGCGATTCTGTCCGAGTACGCCCGGATGATCTCGGAATTGTTGAAACGGACCGAGCCGGTGCGCTTGCCGATAATCCCCATCACCGACTTCAGCGTCGAGGTCTTGCCGGCGCCGTTGCGCCCGAGCAGCGTCACCACCTCGCCGGCATTCACGTCGAAATTGACGCCGTGAAGGATATGGGACTCGCCGTACCAGGCCTGCAGGTCCCTCACCGCCAGCACTGGCGCTGCGCCGGATGCGGGCGCGAGCGCGGCGGCGCCGGCCATTTTCAGATCAGCCATGACCCGCCCCCAGATAGGCTTCCTTGACGCGCTCGTCCCTGGAGAGCTCGGCATAATGGCCTTCGGCCAGCACGTGGCCGCGCGTCAGCACGGTGATGATGTCGGACAGGTTCGCCACCACGTTGAGATTATGTTCGACCATCAGGATGGTGTATTTGGCGGAGATGCGCTTGATCAGGGCGGCGATCTTGTCGATGTCCTCGTGTCCCATGCCGGCCATCGGCTCGTCCAGCAGCATCATTTCCGGATCGAGCGCGAGTGTGGTGGCGATTTCGAGCGCGCGCTTGCGCCCGTAGGGCATTTCGACCGCGGGCGTCTTGGCGAACTCGCTGAGGCCGACATCGTCGAGCAGTTCGAGTGCGCGGCCGTTGAAGCGATCGAGCACCGATTTGGAACGCCAGAAATCGAACGAATGGCCGTGCTGGCGCTGCAGCGCGACCCTGACATTTTCGAGCGCGGTCAGATGCGGGAATACCGCCGAAATCTGGAACGAGCGCACCAGGCCAAGCCGCGCCACGTCGGCCGGCGCCATCGCGGTGATGTCCTGTCCCTTGTAGAGAATCTGGCCGGCCGAAGGGCTCAAGAACTTGGTCAGGAGATTGAAGCACGTGGTCTTGCCGGCCCCGTTCGGACCAATCAGCGCGTGAATGCTGCCACGGCGGACCCGAAGATCGACATCGCGAACGGCAAAGAAGCCCGCGAATTCCTTGGTCAATCCGCGGGTCTCGAGAATGAACTCATCGGCCAATCAAATTTCCCCCGTCAGCCGTCGCCGCGAGGTCCCTCGCGGGCGGCTTCGTTTTTCCTGACCGGCAGGTTCTCTCGGGACGCCTTGGAAAATCCCGCCCCGGACCGGCCGCCTCCGGCGCGAATATGCCGTCAACGGCCGCCTTTGCGCAAGGCGGAAAGCTGGGCATCCGGCGGCGCCGGCAGGCCGGAGGATTCGCCATAAGTCCAATTGCTTACCGGGAATAATTGAAGGGTTTCCGGACCCCCGCGGCGGCCGTTTCAGCGCGGCATCGGAAAGCTATTGTTAACGCTGTTTGGATGCATTGAGCGGGTTTCATCAAATATTTCTCTCCAAACGGGATGATCGGTTGTTTTGCATTGAAAGTGGATTGCAGCCGTGGAATTCGAGAGCGCCAACCCATCGGTCGTCAAATCGATCAAGCAGCGGGACCTGTTGAACACCTGGCTGCGGCTTTACGCCCGCGAGCAATCGTTGCCGCGCATCGAGGAATACCAGCCGGCGCGGCTCGCCGAGGAACAGGCCGATCTCGTCTATTATACCGTCGATACCACCGTCTCGCCGCCGCGCCTGACCATCCAGAGCGACGGCACGCGGATATCGAACGCCTATGGCCATACCGGCAAGGGCCGCTCGCTTGAGGATTACCTCGGGCCCCGGCTCGCGCCCGTGGTGATGCCGGTCTACCATCAATGCGTCGCGCGCCGCCTGCCCGTCTACACCATCTCCAACATCGACGACATCTATGGGCGCATCGTCGCCTACGAGCGGCTGCTGCTGCCGTTCGCGGAGGCGGGCCCCCTCACGCATATCATCGCCTCGCTGAAGACGATCTGCGAGGACGGCGGCTTTGAAATCAAGAATTTGATGCGCGGCAACGACGCCCTGCCGACGCCGAAGCTTCGCACCGTCATCGATCGCGATCTTTTCCATCGCGCGCCCGGCCGCATTCCGGCCGGCGACGTGATCGAATTCAGCTGAGCTCGAAATGGAATTCGAGAGCGGTTCGACGCGCTGCCGCGCGTCGGAAGCTGTCATCGAGCTGAGCCAGGCTTGCCGCGCGGCGCCACTTCCTTCGCATAAATCTCCGGCTTGAAGCCGACCAGCAATTTGCCGCCGAGATCGAGCACCGGACGCTTGATCATGGATGGCTGCGCCAGCATCAGGGCCAGCGCCTTGCGCTCGTTGAGGCCTTCCTTGTCGGCCTCCGGCAGTTTGCGGAAGGTGGTGCCGGCGCGGTTGAGCAGGGTTTCCCAGCCGAGCTTGTCGCTCCAGCCTTTCAGTTTGTCTTTCGCAATGCCTTCGCTCTTGTAGTCATGGAAGCCGTAAGCGACGCCGTGGCTGTCGAGCCAGGTACGCGCCTTCTTCATGGTGTCGCAATTCTTGATGCCGTAAATGATGATGGGCATGTCGATATTTTCCAAAATAGCGGGTGAGACTTGCCATCATAACAGGAATCCCGGGCCTGACGTCTTGCTCGATGACGGGATGGCGTATCATATTCGAAGGAGTCCGGGAGACAAATCGGCGATCAACTGACACGCCCCAGCACCGTCACATGCAGGCGGCGGCGGATTTCCATGCCCTGCCGGCGGTAGAGCGCGATCGCGCTGGTGTTGTCGGAAAACACATGCAGGAACGGAATTTCGCCGCGCGCCGTAATCTGCCGGGCCACGGCGCCGAGCAGGATCTGCGCATAGCCGCGGCCGCGGTAGTCCGGATGCACGCAGACGGCCGTGATCTCGGTATATTGGCCGGGCTTCATGCGCTCGCCCGTCATCGCCACCAGCCGTCCATCGATCTTGATGCCGAGAAACGTTCCTAATTCACGGGTGCGCGCGGCAAACGGACCCGGATTTGTCAGTTTCGTCAGCTCCAGCATCGCCGGAACGTCGTCGGCGCCGAGCGTGACGATGCCAGCGGCGCCCGATGAGCTTTGGGCGGGCGTCCCGATCATCTGCTCGCCGGTCTTGGCGAGCAGAATTTTGAACTCCGAAGGCGGCGTTACCGGATCGGGTGTAAAGAGTACGACATAGTCGGATCCCGTCATCAGCGCTGCCAACGCCGCAAAACTTT
>DATNMT010000425.1:0-2213 GCA_035602495.1 Bradyrhizobium sp. | reverse complement strand
CGCCTGCGGCCCAGCACCGCCATGCTGCGGCTCCCACCGTCCGGAATCCGTGACCCTCTTCCCCAACCGTCCGGAATCCGTGACCCTCTTCACAGCCCAACCACACGCCCGCCAAAGAAAGCTGCGCCTGCGGCTCGGCGCCGCTCCGAGGAATTAGGCCGAAGTTTTCATTATGGGGACCAGCAAGCGCCTGATCCGATTCATAAAAATCGGCTGACGGTGGTCTCGTACTGACTACCTCCCGAGGCTGACGCCGAGCAATTCGCCAGCGCGGGCCTGGAGGGGTGTCGGCTTGGTCGGCAGCTCGAAGCGGTATTTCGGATTGCTGGGCAGACTGACTTTATTGAGGCAGAGGGTGGCCAGATCGCTGAGCAGGCTGCGAAAGCTGTGCACCGGCAGGCCGTCATCGGTGCGACGGGTTGCCACTTTGCGCTGCGCCGCCGGGGACCGTTCGGCGGGGGCGACGATCGATGGGCGTTCGGCGGCAGCAGCGGCGCGGTCATGGTCGTCGAAGAGGATCGGCGCCAGGCGGCTTCGCATGTGAAACTCGACGTAGTAGGCCAGCATGCACAGAAAGACATGGGCGCGCACCCGCGGCGCCGTCCAATGGAAGACCGGGCGGATTTCCAGATCGATCGTCTTCAGGCATCGGAAGGCGCGCTCGACCTGGGCCAAGGATTTGTAGGCACTGACCGTCTGCTCCGCCGTGAGAGCGGCTTCCGGCAGGTTGGTGCGGATCACATAGATCCCGTCGAGGCGGGCTTCGACGGCGATGGCATCCTCCTTGCGGCGATAGGTGAATGCGGTGTCGGTAATCGTCAGATCGTAGTGCTTGCCCATCTTGTGCTTATCGAGCACGGCGCCGACTTGGAGGCCGATCTCGGCCATGCCGTGCAACGGCGCGCGCTTGCGCTCGACCGCCAGTTTGATGCGGCCGAGATCCCGCTCGGTCACGGCCAGCAAGTCCGCGCGCTTGCGCTGGCGCTGCGCCGCCAGCAAGGGATTGCGGCAGACGACCAGCCGCTCGCCGGGATAATCGGGAGAGGCGATCTCGGCCAGGTCGCGATCGTCGAACAGCGATAATTGCAGTGGGCCGCCATCGGCCAGCTCTTGGATCTTCGGCGCCCTGAGCGCGGTGATCCAGTCCAGCCCGGCCGGCTCGAGGTCCTCGCGAATCCGGGCGCTGGTGATCATGCCGCGATCACCAACCACCACCACGCGATCCAAGCCAAAGCGTACCTTGAGCTTGCTGACCTGATTGCTCAGTGTCATCGGATCGGCGGTGTTGCCCTCGAACACCTCGATCGCCACCGGACAACCCTCGCGGTTGCACAGCAGACCGTACACGATCTGTGGCCTGTCGGGCCGATGGTCGCGGCTATAGCCATGCTTGGCCAACGCGCAGCAGCGGCCTTCGAGATAGGAGGAGCTGACGTCGTAGAGGGCGAGGGTGCCGCCGACCAGATGGCTCTTGGCCAACGCGTTCTCGATCCGCTCCTGCTGATCGAGAAGCCAGTCGAGCGCTGCGTAGACCTCCCGTTCAGCCACCTCGCCCAATCCCAGCCGTTCCCCCAGGCTGGACGCAGCGGTCTGCGGATTGAGCGCCCGAACCGTCGCCAGCTTGGAGGCCGGCGCGATCACCCGGTTGACGATGAGCGCCAGCACCAGATCGCGATGGCGCCGGCTCGCCGATCCGCCGCGGCGTTCGCTCAACAGCTTCGGCAAGCCGATCTGCTCCGCCGTCCCGAGAACGGCGGCTACGTGACCATGCGGCAGCGAACGGCTGATCGTCAGCGCCTCATCCGCCGTGGCGAGCGCCACGCCGCCGCGCAGCAGCGTGCGCAGACCCTCCACCAGCGGTTCCGGCCAGTTCGTCAGGTTGGCGATGGTGCGCTTCTTGACCTTGCCGTCCGCGCGGTAGCTCTCCCGCAGCAGGATCGTCGGGTGTGACTTGCGGTTGGGCACCGACTCGATGTGCATGGCACACAGAATCGCGATCGATTCGCCATGTCAATCCACAAAATGCGCCATTGCATGGCTACACGCGAACACGCAAATCCCCCGATATCGATTCCGCCTCAATACCTTACAGGTTCGGATAATGAAAACTTCGGATTAGCCGGATATCTCATTTGGATCTGCTGGGGCTGGGGTAGAGAAACATGGGCGCGAAGATCAGATAGTACTAGGCGAAATAGAATATTAACGCTCAG
>DATNMT010000416.1:0-4754 GCA_035602495.1 Bradyrhizobium sp. | reverse complement strand
GGCGGCGTCGCGCAGGCCGGCCAGGAAGCTGTCGAAGCTCTTGAACAGCGCGGCAGCATGCTGGCTGAGTTCGCCCGATGCGGTGAGGACAGTGCCGGCCAGCACGCGCGACTGTTCGGCGGCATGGCTGGCGCCGGAGACGTTGACCGAAACCTCGCTGGTGCCGGCGGCGGCCTGCTGCACGCTGCGCGCAATCTCGCGGGTCGCCGAATCCTGTTCCTCGACCGCCGCCGCGATGGTGGTGGCGATGCCGCTGATCTCCCGGATGGTTTCGCCGATGCCGCCGATCGCGGCGACGCAACTGCCGGTGGCCGATTGGATCGCCGTGACCTGCCCGGCGATCTCCTCGGTGGCCTTCGCGGTCTGGCTGGCCAGGTTCTTGACTTCGGACGCGACCACCGCAAAGCCCCGGCCGGCCTCGCCGGCCCGCGCCGCCTCGATGGTGGCGTTCAGCGCCAGCAGATTGGTCTGGCTGGCGATGGCGCCGATCAGGCGCAGCACGTCGCCGATTTTTTCGCCCGCGGCGGTGAGGCCCGCGACCATCTCGGTGGTTTGCGCGGCCTTGGCCACGGCCTGGTCGGCGACGCCGCTGGAGTGGATGACCTGACGGCCGATCTCGGCCACGGAAGAGGCAAGTTCCTCGGTGGCGGCGGCCACCGTGCTGACGCTGGCGGAAGCTTCTTCGGAAGCCGCCGCCGCGGCGGCAGCCCGCTCCGAGGTGCCGTTGACGCTGGTCATGATCTCGCCGGCGACCCGCTGCATGTCCCGGGTCGCCTTGGCGACGGCGCCGACCACACTCTTGACGTCGGCTTCGAATCGCTCGGCCATCTGGCGCTGCAACGCCTTCTTCTCCCGTTCGGCCTGCGCCTTGGCGGCCTCCTGCGTCTCGCGCAGCGAGGCGGCTTCGATCATGTTGCGGCGGAACACGTCGACCGCCACCGCCATGGTGCCGAGTTCGTCCTTCCGCTCGCCACCGGGGATCGTCACATCGGTATCGCCGCTCGAAAGGCGGTTCATTACCGCGGTGATCGCGGTCAGCGGGCGCGACAGCCCGCGGCCGAGCAGGAACGCCAACAGGACGGCGCCGGCAAGGATCACCACGGTACCGAAAATGAGATTGCGTTGTGCACTGGTGGCTGCCGCTTCATATTCGGTGGTGTCCATGACCAGTTCGATCACCGCGATCGGCTGCCCGGCGTAATTTTTGATCTGCCCGAGATAGAGCGCGGCGGGGTGACCGTTGAGCATGGTGTCGCGACGCAGGGCGCCGCCGTCGAAAACGCTCTTCAGTTCCTCCTGTGTGGCGACCACGGCGTCGCCAAAGGTTGAGGAGAGTTTCTTGAACATCTTGCCGTCGAGGGCATAAACGGCAAGATCGACGCCAAAGCGCTGCTTGGCGCTGTCGACGAATTCCTTGCCAAAGGAAACGCCGATGTCGGCGACGCCGATGCTCCTGCCTTCGCGCATGATCGGCGTCATGGCGAAGATGCCCAGCGACTCTCGCCCTGGTTCGACGCCGACGATCGGCTTGCCGGTCTTGTTCGATTCGACCACGGTCTTGCGGCGTGCCGAAATGTCTTCGCCGAAGATTTTTGGCGCATGAACACGGAAAAAGGCGGTTGCCGGCGGAGTGTGGAAACTGATCAGCGGCATACCCTGCGGCTTTAGCGCCTCCAGGGTTCCTTGCAGCAGCGTCATCAACGCGTCACGGTTGCCATCAGCAATGGCCTCGGTGACCGGGGGCAGGGTGGCGATGACCGCGCTGACCGCCAGTGCGGCGCGCCCCTCATAGTCGATCGCGGCGATCACGCTGTCATAATGCAGCTTGAGCTGCTGGTCGAGCGCGAGCCGCGTCAGCGAACGCTGCTGAAGGATCGAAAATGTCCCGAGGATGCCGCAGGCTGCCGCAACGGTGAGCGAAATGGCCAGGATCAGGCGGGCCGCGATCGATCGAAGTTTGAACATGGGATTGCCGAAGCTCCGCGAGAGAGAGATTCGGAAAGCTCTCATAAAGTGCTTAACAAGAGTGGTAAATTGGTCGTCCGTAATGTCATGGGCGCGCGCAATTCAGGCGGCGAAACCTCGTTCGACACCGCTCAATCGCGCCCCAGGCCCCGTGAGACCGAACCGCCGGCCAGGATCGCCCTGCCGACGTCCTCATAATGGGTGTCGCGGGCCTGGATCTGCTGGGCGATGGCGTGCATGTCGCGAAACCGGCGCTCGAACTTGTTGGCGCGGAACACCGCGGTGGCGCCCGCCATGTGATAGGCGGCATCGACCACCGCCGCCGACTGGTGGATGGTCCAGGTCGAGGCGAGGCGAAGCGAAGCGCGATGCTGCTCGGTGAGCTTGCCCGTTTGGGTCAGGTCGCGCCAGGCCTCGGCGGCCGCGCCATAGATATAGGCGCGTGCCGCGCGCAGATTGCCCTCGATGCGGCCGATCTGCCCCTGGACCGCGTTGTTCTCGCGCATCGCCTTGAGGCCGAGCGATTCCTTGCCGCGCGCCAGATCGATCACGGCATCCAGCGTGGCCCGCGCCACGCCGACCGCGAGCGCGGCAAAACCCAGCCCGAACATGGTGTAGGTGGTGATCCCGTAGAGCGGGCCTTTTTCGCGCAGCGCGGTGAGATCGTCGCGCAGCACCGCGAATTTCTCCGGAATGAACAGATTTTCGACCGAATAGGAGTCGGTGCCGGTGCCGGAGAGTCCGATCACGTCCCAGACGTCGTACATCGTGGCGCTGGACGCCGGAAACAGGATGGTGCGCACTTCCGGGGCGCCATTGGGCTTGATTCGCGGGGTGCCGTCGGCCTCGACGATCCGGACATGGGCGCCGAACCAGCTCGCCTGGCGCGAGCCGGAGGCGAAATCCCAGCGCGCATTGGCGCGATAGCCGCCGGGCACCACCTTTACCTCATGGGCGATCGCGCCCCAGGCGAGGATGCCGGGCGGCGTATTGAAAATCTCGTTGGCCGCATCGGCATCGAGATAGGCCGCGGTCATGGCGCAGACCGAGCATTGGCCGAGGCACCATGCGGTCGAGGCGTCGGCCTTGGCAATCTCCTCCAGCATCTGCATGAACACCTCGGGCGGCGCCTCGGCGCCCCCAAGACTTTGCGGCAGCAGCGCCCGGTAGAGCCCGTTCTCGATCAGGGTGGAAACCACCGGCTGCGTCAGCCGCCGGGTCCGCTCGATTTCGTCGGCCTCGCTGGCGATCAGCGGTTGAAGCGCTTTCGCGCGCTCGATCAGTCCGAAACCGGGAAGCTTGTTCATGCGTTTCCTCAAGCCCTTTGTGGGTTCTTGGTTGGCGAGGCCGCAATGGTGGGCTATTCGCGGCGGCGGATCAAGATGGGGGAGGGGATCGCCGGGCATCGTCATCACGCCAAATACTTCCAGGCGCTCCAATCGTAGACCGCCTCAATCCACTCATCGATGACGTCGGTCTCCGGATGCCGTGAAATCATGGCGGCTTCTCGGCGGAGGTTTGCGAGAATGCCTGGATCGTGAAGATCAAGGTTGGGCAGCAGCAGAGGTGCCGCTCCGCTATTCGGCGGCGCTGACGTGCGCCGCTCCCGGCGGACCTGCTTTTTTCCAGTCTCCGGGCGCCAGAACCTTGCTCGCGGACAGGATTTCGATGCCGATGATATGCCCGTCGGCATCGACGTCGTAGATGAACGGCCCGGTCTCTTCGGTCCGGTCGACCTTGCCGCGCCCGACAGTGATATACACCGCGTCGGCATCGGCATCGTAGGTTATATCAGTCATGGCTTTCGCCTCGCGTTCCGGTCGAACATCACACTTATAACGCGAATGTTCGAATTTGTCTCGACACATGCCACGCGAAGAACGCGGCCGCCGAACTGAGCTATGGCGCGAAATCTGCGCTCGACTGCCGGGTCCCTGGGGTCGACCCCCGTCCAGTCAGGGTCCAGAACAGTCTCCTCGATCCATATGGGATCGATACCTCGGTCCCGCAATCTGACCCGGGCGTGCGCAGTGAGGACCACAGGCTTCTTCATCGACGCTTTTCGCCGTCACGGCTCTGAGGTAATTCTTCTTCAGCTATCCACCTTCAGCGCGGCGATGAAAGCCTCCTGCGGGATGTCGACCTTGCCGAACTGCCGCATCTTTTTCTTGCCTTCCTTCTGCTTCTCCAGAAGTTTTCTCTTTCGCGTGACGTCGCCGCCGTAGCATTTGGCGGTGACGTCCTTGCGCAGCGCGCGCACGGTTTCCCGCGCGATCACCTTGCCGCCGATCGCGGCCTGGATCGGGATCTGGAACATGTGCGGCGGGATCAGTTCCTTCATCTTCTCGACCATGGCGCGGCCGCGGCCCTCGGCGCGCTGGCGGTGCACCAGCATCGACAGCGCGTCGACCGGCTCGTTGTTGACCAGGATCTGCATCTTGACGAGGTCGGCCGGTTTGTAATCGGTGAGGTGATAGTCGAACGAGGCGTAGCCTTTCGAGACCGACTTCAGGCGGTCGTAGAAATCGAACACCACCTCGTTGAGCGGCAGTTCGTATTTCACCATCGCCCGGTTGCCGACGTAAGTGAGCTCCTTCTGCGACCCGCGCCGGTCCTGACACAGCTTCAAGACGCTGCCGAGATATTCGTCCGGCGTCAGGATCGTGGCTTCGATCCACGGTTCCTCGATCTCGGCAATCTTCACCACGTCGGGCATGTCGATCGGATTGTGGATCTCGATCACCTGGCCGTCGGTGAGGTGCATCTTGTAGATCACGCTCGGCGCGGTC
>DATNMT010000415.1:0-5705 GCA_035602495.1 Bradyrhizobium sp. | reverse complement strand
ACCCGGCAATCCATCCGCTTCGAAAAGCGCTTTGTGAAGAGGATGGATGCCCGGATCAAGTCCGGGCATGACGAGCGGAGCGGGTCCTCACACCCCCTCGAACTGCAGCCGCGCCAGCCTGGCATAAAGCCCGTTGGCGGCGACCAGCGAGGCATGGGTACCCTGCTCGACGATGCGGCCCTGCTCCATCACCAGGATGCGGTCGCAGGACAAGACCGTAGCCAGCCGGTGCGCGATCACCAGCGTGGTGCGGTGGCGCATCAATTCCTCCAGTGCGGTCTGCACCAGCGTCTCCGACTCGGCATCAAGCGACGAGGTGGCTTCATCCAGCAGCAGCAAGGGCGCGTCGCGCAGGATCGCCCGCGCGATCGCGATGCGCTGGCGCTGGCCGCCCGACAGCGTCACGCCGCGCTCGCCGAGCTGGGCCTCGAAGCCGCCGGGCAGCCGGCGGATGAATTCGGTGGCATGCGCCAGATCGGCGGCGCGCTCGACCTCGGCATCGGTGGCGTCGGGCCGGCCGAAGCGGATGTTTTCCCGGGCGCTGGCGGCGAACACCACCGAATCCTGCGGCACCAGCGCCATGCGCGCGCGCAGCTCGCGCGGATCGACCGCATTGATCGGCACACCGTCGAACGAAATCACGCCGGTGGCGGGATCGTAGAACCGCAGCAGCAGATGAAACAGCGTGCTCTTGCCCGCGCCCGACGGCCCGACGATCGCGACCTTCTCGCCGGCGCGAACCGCAAGCGACACGCCGTCGACGGCAAAAGCATCCGGCCGGGTCGGATAGGCAAAGCTGACGTGGTCAAAACTGACGTCGCCGCGCGCCGGCCGCGGCATGGCGAGCGGCGATGCGGGCGCTGTGATCGCCGATTTGACGCGCAGGATCTCGAACAACCGCTCCGCAGCGCCCGAGGCGGCCGAGACCTCGCCCCAGACTTCGCTGAGCTGGCCGAGCCCGGCGGCGGCGAACGCCGCATACAGCACGAACTGGCCGAGCCGGCCGGGGGTGATGGTGCCGCTCAGCACGTCGCGCGAGCCGATCCAGAGGATCGCCACCACGCTGGTGAAGACGATGAAGATGATGATGGCGGTGAGCACCCCGCGCGCCCGGGTCGAGGTGCGCGCCGCCTCATAGGCCTGTTCCACTTCGCCGCCGAAGCGCGCGTTGGCCAAGGCCTCGCTGGTATAGGCCTGTACGGTCCGGATCGCGCCGACCAGTTCGGAGGCATAGGCGGTCGCATCCGCCAGCGTATCCTGGGCGTTGCGCGACAGCCGCCGCACCCAGCGCCCGAACGCCACCAGCGGGATCACCATCACCGGGATCGCCAGCAGCACGAAGCCGGAGAGCTTCGGGCTGGTGATCACCATCATCGCGGTGGCGCCGAAGAACAGCATCAAGTTGCGCAGCGCGATCGAGACCGAGGCGCCGACCGCGGACTTTATTTGGGTGGTGTCGGCGGTGAGCCGCGAGATCAGTTCGCCCGAGCGCGCCGAATCGAAGAACGCCGGCGACAGCGACATCAAATGAGAAAACACGTCGCGGCGGAGATCGGCGACGATGCGCTCGCCGATCGTCATCACCAGGTAGAACCGCGAAGCACTGGCGAAGGCCAGCACCGCGACTACCGCGATCATCACGCTGAAATAGCTGTTGATCAGGGCGATGCCCCTGGGCGTGAAGCCGAAATCGATCATCCGGCGCACCGCGACCGGCACCAGCAGCGTCGTGATCGCGGCGACCGTCAGCGCGATCAGCGCGAGAAAGGCGCGGCCGCGGTAGCGCGCCACATAGGGCGCGAGCGCCAACAACGGCCGCAGTCGCGCGCTGCGTTTGACCGGCGCGGTCGATCGCGCTTCGATCGGCGGCAGCTCTGCCGGCTCCAGATCGCGCCGCGGCGACGTTTCTCTACGCCGGTCTTCAAGCCGTTCGACTGCGCTCATGAGATCTCGGACCAATGGCTTTGCTCTCCCCAGATAGGCCCCGCGGCCACCAGAGGCAAATCCGGGAAGATGCAAATCCGGGAAGATACTTGGCTTGTTTTGGCCGGCCTAAAGCGTTATAGAGCGGCCCAAATCCGCTCCCATTCAATCGAAATACAGGCGCCGGGCGCCTAAGGATATTGCCATGAAAGCCGAAATTCACCCGGATTATCATATGATTACGGTCGTGATGACCGACGGCACCGAGTACCAGACGCGCTCGACCTGGGGCAAGGCGGGCGACAAGCTGAACCTCGATATCGACTCCAAGTCGCACCCGGCCTGGATCGGCGGCGCCCAGCAATTGCTCGATCGCGGCGGCCGCGTGTCGCGGTTCCAGAAGAAGTTCTCGGGCTTCCTCAAGAAGGAGTGAGGGCGTTTAGGGCTTCCTCGTCGAGGCAGAATGCAAAACGCCCCTGCTCGGTCAGGGGCGTTTTTTATTGGAGCAGTCATTCCGGGGCGATGCGAAGCATCGAACCCGGAATCTCGAGATTCCGGGTTCGCGCTATCGCGCGCCCCGGAATGACAAAAAAATTACTGCTCGAACGCCGCCTTCAGGCGGTTGAGCTGCGGCACCAGCGGATTGCCGATCGCGGCGCGCTCGGTCGTCGGCGCGTGGATGCTGGTGTCGAGACGGCGGACTTTCGCCTGCAGCGCCATCGAGCGGGCGATCAAATCCTGCAAATGCGCCGGCAGCTTTTCGACCATTTCGTCCGGGCCGGGATCGGCGGCGCTTAGCTTGACCTTGGTCTTTTCGCGGTTGGCCTGGGTCAGCGTCATCTCGCCTTCCTTCACCGCGCGGTGCAGCAACAGCCACGAAGCGAGTTGCATCAGCCGGGTGGTCAGCCGCATGCTTTCGGTCGCATAGGTGAGGCTGACGGAACGGTCGAGCGCCTTGGCCTCCGTGCGGCCGGCGCCGTCGAGATAGGCGGCGGTTTCCTCAACCAGGTCCATGCCTTCGCGGAACAGCGTGCCGAACGCGGCGGAATTGGTGAGCCGCTCGCTGAACTGAACCAGAGCTGTTTCGCCTTGTGATCGGTCCGACATGGTTAACGCCTCACGCCACTGTGCACGCTGCCGGTATCAACGCCCCCCGGCTTATAATGAATAAATCATTACGCAGCCGGGGACGGGAGTCCAGCCGCAAGCGATTTTATGGTTTCCAGCGAGGTACCGCCGACGCCCAAAAAAAGAGCCGCCGTTTCCGGCGGCTTTGAAGTTGATAACAGGGAGGCGTCAAACAGAGTGGACAGGAGCCACTCGGTGTCCAAACGAGGACGATTTCAGTCATAGACGAGAAAGCTTAATCAATCGTAAACGAACGGTTTTATTCAGCTTTCGTTTGCCATGTCGGCCATTGGCCGGCTGCTGGTCGTCCCTGCGAAAGCAGGGACCCATAGCCACCGGCGGTTGTGATTGAGGGAAAGCCGTTCAGCACGGTGCCTCAAGGGAGGCCGCGGCGTATAGGTCCCTGCTTTCGCAGGGACGACGTGGTGAGGGATCGCGCCCGGATCAGCTCACGACTTGAAGAAACTAGCCGCCGCATCCTTTGACGCGCGCTTTTTCGCCATCGCCGCCTGCAGCCGCTCGATTTCGGACGTCATCAGCGCGATACGCTCGGCGAGTTCCTCGACCGACAGGAGCGACAGGTCCTGCCCGATCTCGTGGGTGACTTTCTTCCTCGGCTTGTCGTCGTCCTCGATCGCCATGGCGTTCTTCTCCGTGTGCGTCGGTTGAGAGAGGCGGTTGCAAGCCGCCCGGCGGCTGGCTAATCAAATGCCTCTCGATATTTCCCGCGTTTGGTCAAGGACAAATCATGGAAAAGCTGCCCGCGCAAATGACCGTCATCGGCATCAGCAAGCCCGGCGGCCCCGAGGTGCTGTTGCCCGAGACCCGTGCGGTGCCCACGCCCGGGCCGGGCGAACTCCTGATCAAGGTTCAGGCCGCCGGCGTCAATCGCCCCGACGTCGCCCAGCGCGCCGGCAGCTACCCGCCGCCGCCCGGGGCCAGCGATCTGCCCGGCCTTGAAGTCGCGGGCGAAGTCGCAGCCGTCGGTCCGGGCGCCACCAAGCACAAGGTCGGCGACAAGGTGATGTCGCTGGTGGCCGGCGGCGGCTACGCGCAATATTGCATCGCGCAGGACGCCCAGGCGATGACGGTGCCGCCGGCGCTGACCATGCTGGAGGCGGGCGCCGTTCCCGAAACGCTGATAACGGTCTGGCACAATGTGTTCGAGCGCGGCGCGTTGCAGCCGGGCGAAACGCTGTTGATCCATGGTGGCTCGTCCGGCATCGGCACCATGGCGATCCAGCTGGCAAAGGCCTTCGGCTCGAAAGTGATCGTCACCGTCGGCTCGAAGGACAAGGCCGATGCCTGCCTGAAACTCGGTGCCATCAGAGCCATCAACTACAAGACCGAAGATTTCGTCTCCGAAGTAAAATCCGCGACCAACGGCGTCGGCGCCAATGTCATCCTCGATATGGTTGCCGGCGATTATGTCGACCGAAACTACGACGCCGCCGCGGTCGACGGCCGCATCGTGCAGATCGCGGTGCTCGGCGGGGCCAAGGTCACCGTTAACATTGCCAGGCTGATGGTGAAACGGCTGCACCACACCGGCTCGACACTGCGCCCCCGTAGTAATGCGGACAAGGCCGAGATGGTCGCGGCCATCGAAGCCAAGGTGATGCCGCTGATGCGCGAAGGGCGCGTCAAGCCCTTGATGGACAGCACATTCCCGCTGGAAAAGGCGGCTGACGCGCACCGGCGGATGGAGAGCGGCGAACATATTGGCAAAATTGTGTTGCAGGTTTAACGCCCGCGAACGATAGGCGACCGGAAACCCTTTGATTTCCCTCGCTTTCATGTCATTTATCCGCACACGCCGGGCGGTTCGCCCCGCCCGGAAACGCTCGTGCATCGCGGAGAACTGACATTGCGTCTGATCAGGTGCCTCGCACCGCTGGTGCTGGGCCTCATGATTGTTGCGGTCGCGCCGCCGGCGCGCGCGCTCGACGCCGTCAGCGTCCGCGGCGACGCGCCTGCGATCGACCTCACCGCGGTGCTCGACCACCAGCATAGCGACACCGACCGCATCCAGGTTTCGACCGCGCCGGGCACCGACGGCATCGTCCGCCGCATCGAGGTTCGCGCCCGCGAGGGCGGGCAGAACTGGGTGGTGTTCGCGCTTGCCAACAACACCGACGACCAGCTCGACCGCCTGATCGTGGCGCCGCATTACCGCATCGTGTCGTCGGGGCTGTTGTGGCCCGATCTCGGGCTGTCGCGCATCGCCACCATCACGCCCTCGACCGGCGACCGGCCCGAGCGCCAGGAGAGCGCCACCGCCGACATCTTCCGCATCACGCTCGATCCCGGCGCCGTCATCACCTTCGTCGCGGAACTGCGCACCGATAAATTGCCGCAGCTCTATCTGTGGGAGCCCGACGCCTACAAGGACAAGGTCAACTCGTTCACGCTGTACCAGGGCATCGTGATCGGCATTTCCGGATTGCTGGCGCTGGTGCTCACCATCCTGTTCGTGGTCAAGGGCAGCGTCATGTTCCCCGCCGCCGCCGCGTTGGCCTGGGCGGTGCTGGTCTATATCGGCGTCGATTTCGGCTTCTGGGGCAAGGTGCTCGACATGTCGAACAACGCCGAGCGGGTGTGGCGCGCGGCGGGCGAAGCGATCCTGGCCGCGACGCTGTTGGTGTTCTTGTTCG
>DATNMT010000356.1:0-2454 GCA_035602495.1 Bradyrhizobium sp. | reverse complement strand
GGGTTTCAGGTGACGCGGAAAATGTCCGGTTCGCGGCCAAGGCGCCTTAGCGCGGCCATGATCGCGGCAAGGTCATCCGCCCGCAGTCAGCGGAACCTGACGAAGGCTACGATCGTGGAGACCGGGATTTGGACGACAAACCGCGCCTTGCGCTCCAGGGTACGCAGCACCGCGCGGGACTATCGTCGTCGCGTAGAGGCGAGGGTTGTTCGTCGCGCTCAGCAAGCGTATACCGCCGCGCCGTTGCGGATTGCCCTCGACGGTCGCCTTAGGGCGGCTCAGCGCCATGCGGTCATCCCGCCGAGCTCGATTGAACGGCTCAAGCCGACCGAGGCCGTGGAAAAACGCGTCATATGACGAGGGCGACGCGCTGTGTCTCCCAGCCATGACGGTCGAAGCGTCCGTTGATCAATTGGCGCGTGCCGCTTGAGCGACGCGATCAGGCTCTGATCGCCGCCATCAGCGGTCCCACACCGAAGATCCTGATCATTCGCTTGAGGTTGTAAGCCAGGACGTGGAGGCTCATCTCGGTTCGGACCTTGTCAAGGGTCCGGGTCAGGAAGTGGGTGGCGCCCATCCAGGCCTTGAGGGTCCCGAACGGGTGTTCGACGGTCTGTCGTCGCACGCCCATCGCGTCGGGCATGCGGTCGAGCCGGGCCTGCATCCTGTCGAGCACGTCCTCGTTCTCCCAGCGCTTGATGCGCCGGAGCTTGGTCGGCGTGCACCGGGATCTGAGCGGGCAGGTGAAGCAGGCGCTCAAGTGGCGGTAGAAGTCGAAGTCTTCCGCGTGATCCGCCCGGCGATTGGCCTTGGTGAGTTTTGCGCCTGCCGGGCAGGTGTAGTGGTCGTGCTCGGCGTCGTAGATGAAGTCCTGCCGGGTGAAGAAGCCGCGTTTGGTCCCGCTCGACGTCAAGGTCTTGGGCACGATAGGCGCGACGCCCGTGCCTTCGCACGACAGAACCTGATCGCCGCTGAAGTAGCCGCGGTCCGCCAGGGCAGTGACCTGCTCGCAGCCCGTGGCCTCCTGTGCCTTGAACGCCATCGGCGCAAGCTGTTGGCGGTCGTGCCCCTGGTTGGTCACCTCGTGGGCCACGATCAGATGGTGCTCGGCGTCGACGGCGATCTGCACATTGTAGCCGACCACGCCGGTTCCGCGCCCGCTGGTGGCCATGGACCGTGCATCCGGATCGGTCAGCGAGACCTGCTGGTCGGACGCGGCCTGAACCGTCTGCTCCATCGCTTTCAAGGACTGCATCTGTCGACGCAGGCCCGCAATCTTCTCCTTCAGCCGGACCGACTTGGCTTCGGCGACATCGCCCTCTTCGCGGTCGGCCCGGTCCAGCGCCGCGAGATAACGCACGATGCTGGCGTCGACCTGCTCCAGCCGTTTGCCGACCTTGGTCACCGTGAAGTTCTTGTCGCGGTTGTTCACCGCTTTGAATTTGCTGCCGTCGATCGCAACGACAGCACGAGTGAACAAGTTCAACCGACGGCAAAGCTCCACAAACTGACGACACACCGCCCGGATCGCCTCGCCATTGTCCTTCCGGAAGTCGGCAATCGTCTTGAAGTCGGGCGACAGACGGCCCGTGAGCCACATCAGCTCGACATTGCGCTGCGTTTCCCGTTCGAGCCGCCGGCTCGACTGCAAGCGATTGAGATAGCCGTAGAGGTAGATCTTCAGCAGCGTCGAGGGATGGTAGGACGGCCGTCCCGTCGCCGCCGGCGTCATCCCGGTAAATCCCAAGGCCGCAAGGTCCAGTTCCTCGATGAAGACCTCGATCACCCGAACCGGGTTCTCCTCGCTGACATAATCTTCCAGGCTGTTCGGTAGCAGCGCCTGTTGCATCCGATCTTCGCCATCGATGAACCGATGCATCTCAAGCCCCCGAAGCCCCCAAGCTTCGCGATTCTAAAGCAGCTTCGCCCAGGGTGGAATCGGTCAGGACGTCAATCTTGCGCTGTTTTCACACAGCCTGGACCCGGAGCCGATTTAGATCAACTCGGATCAGCTTGATCTCCGCGTCATAGGAATCGGCGGTTTCGTCGTCATCCGCTTTGGCGACCTGTCGGGCGAGTCGCTTGATGCCCTTTTCGTGCTCGGCGATCTTGGCCTCGCAATCGGACAGCCGCCGAGTCACCAGATCATCGCGATGATTCTGCGGGATCATCTCGGCAAGCACCGGGATCATCGCCGGGCTGAATAATCCAAATAGAGCGACCTCGAAATCCCCGTAGGGGAAGCCTTGCCGGTTCGGGCACCGCTGGCCGGCTAACTTGTTACCTTCCGGTAAAATGACCCTGCGTCGGGCATTCTCGCATTTCAAATACTTGTACGAGTTGCCATTCTTGTTGACGGGACCGTCGCAGCAGATGCACCGGCCAATGCCTCTGACGATGTTGCCGAACTCCTTGCCGGTGCGACCCTTGCCAGCAGACTTGTTGCTCTGTTCG
>DATNMT010000351.1:0-6944 GCA_035602495.1 Bradyrhizobium sp. | reverse complement strand
CCGGACGCCTGCGCGGTCGATATAGCCTTGAAGCCCGCTTCTCTTCTGTTCGACCGCCAGCAGATCACCCGGAGAGGCGGTGCCGGGAATGACAAAATCGCCGAGATCCCCGATCGGATGCCCGCCGAGGTCGAAAATCCGGCATTTGCCGGGCTGGTCGCAGCGCTGCGGAAGCACGGCAGATGCGCCGGTATCGACGCCCACGGCCGAGCTTTGCATCGGGTGGCAGCTTTCGGCAAGCGCCGGCGCGCCACCCATCAGGGCGGCGGCAGCGATCGCGAAGATCAAGCACAGGGTAGCCATCGGTCATCATGCCCCGGCGGTGGCAAAGTTGGTCGCCGGAGAGGCCGCCGCTGAACCCCGGACCTGCTTTTCAGTGTCTTTGTCGGCGATGCAGCTGAAATGGTTCGCGCTCGAGCCGGGCTGACAGCGCAGCCGCACGAAGCTAGCCGGCGCGGTTGGTTTGGACGCGCGAGAAAAGCTGCCCGAGCAGACCAAAGCCAATGCCGCAGATGCCGCCCGCCGCCTTCACAAGCGCGTCGATCACGCGGGCGTGACGGTCGGGCGTCAGCAACTGCAATGCCTCCAGCCCGAACGCACTTCCAACAACAACCGCGGCAACCAGCAACACGCGGTTGGGATAGGCGAGAGCGAATGCCAGCCCGACCAGCGCGAATGCCGCGAAATGTTCGAGCTGGATGTTGGTTACGACCGGACGGGACTCGATCGGGGACAGTGTCGCGTACACAATGAAGGCGAGCGCCAGCCAGCCCACAATAGCGGAAATCCTTTGAATCATGCTCGCTAGATAAGCTACAAAGCCATTGATCTCAATCCGTTCGCTGCCCCGCAAGGCGGTTCCCGGAACGAATGGTTGAACATCGTTAATCCGCGATTGTCCCGGCCGGAACTGCTTTAGCCCGATGAGCCTGACTTACGTCATTCCGGATATTCACGGCCGCTACGATTTGCTTGACGAGGCTCTCGCCAGCATCGCCGCGCGTCCAGGCGGCGAAGCCGGCGTCATCGTCACCATCGGCGACTACGTCGACAAGGGGCCGGACAGCAAGGCGGTCGTTGACCGGCTATTGTCAGGCGTCGACGCCGGCTGGAGCTTGATCGCGCTGAAGGGCAACCACGATGCCCTGATGGTGGAGGCGCTGCGAGACCCCTCGAAGATGGCGGCGTGGTTGGTCAAGGGCGGCGATGCGGCGCTCGCCTCCTACGGCGGCGACCCCGCAGCCGTCCCGCCATCCCACATCGCCTGGCTCGACCAGCTTCGGCTGATGCATGTCGATGCGCATCGCCTCTACGTTCACGCCGGCGTCGACCCCGCGATCCCGCTCGACCGGCAGAGCGAAGGCACGCTGTTGTGGAACCGCTATCCGAAGGGATTTCCCGACGGCTACGGCGACCTCCACGTCGTCCATGGCCATGACAATTTTCCCGACGGGCCGCTGTTATATCCAGGCCGCACCAATCTGGACACGCTGGCCTGGCGGACGGGCAGGTTGACGATCGGGGTGTTCGACGATCGGAAGCCCGGCGGTCCGGTCGATCTCATTGTGGTCAGGGGACCGCCGGCCGGGCGCTAGGCGCGCCCCGTTCGATCGCGGCCCTTGGGGCTTCCGATTCGTCATGTTAGGCAGTTGAAAACAGCGCGGCGGCGGATCGAAAGCCTGCCAAGATGGTTATGAAGAAAAAGTAACATTTCGGGACGTGCTTCGTTCATAGGCCGTTCACGCCGGCAGGGCTCATGTTGAGGGCGGTTATCGTGCAGCTCGGATCCGGAGGCCATGGTGCGCCTGCTCGTCGTTGAAGATGATCCCGATCTCAATCGCCAACTCACCACGGCGCTGAGCGATGCCGGCTATGTGGTCGATCGCGCGTTCGACGGCGAGGAGGGCCACTATCTCGGTGACAGCGAGCCCTACGACGCCGTCGTGCTCGACATCGGCCTGCCGAAGATGGACGGCATCTCGGTGCTGGAGGCATGGCGCCGCAACGGCCGCGCGATGCCGGTCCTGATCCTCACCGCGCGCGACCGCTGGAGCGACAAGGTGCAGGGTTTCGATGCCGGCGCCGACGATTACGTGGCAAAGCCCTTTCATCTCGAGGAGGTGCTGGCCCGAATTCGCGCACTGCTGCGTCGCTCCACCGGCCACGCCCAGTCCGAACTGACCTGCGGGCCGGTCTCGCTCGATACCAGGACGGGCCGGGTCAGCGTCGCCGGCAACCCGATCAAGATGACCTCGCACGAGTACCGGCTATTGGCCTATCTGATGCACCACACCGGACGCGTGGTGTCGCGTACCGAATTGGTCGAGCATCTCTACGATCAGGACTTCGACCGCGACTCCAACACCATCGAGGTGTTCGTCGGCCGCATCCGCAAGAAGCTGGAGGTCGACATCATCCAGACGGTGCGGGGGCTTGGTTATCTTTTGACCCCGCCATCGCCCGGCAACTGATCAAGGGTGTTGATCCGGCGCCGGTCTTGCTCTTTTGTTCGAGCATGATGTTGTCCGACGACCGGCATCCCTGCATCGGGCCTTCGCCCGGTGCCTTGCTGATTGGGTCCAAGCTCTGATGCGCGCCAGCTCGCTTGCCACCCGGCTGTTTCTGTCCGCGACTGCCTGGGTGGTGGTCATTCTGCTGATCACCGGAATCGTGCTGTCGTCGGTGTACCGCGCCGCCACCGAACGCGCCTTCGACCGCCGGCTCAACCTCTATCTTCGCACCCTGATCGCGGAAGTCGCTACTCCCGACGAACCGCCCGACCGCCAGTTCCAGTCGCTCGGCGAGCCGCTGTTCGAACTGCCGCTCTCGGGCTGGTATTGGCAGATCGCCCGCACCGATTCCGAAAAGCCCGAGCTGCGTGCGTCGCGTTCGCTGTGGGACAAGAAACTGCCCAGGCTCGAAGATCAAAGCGTCGATCTGACCCCGGCCGGCATCCGCCTCGGCTATGTCGAGGGGCCCGAGGGCCAGAGCTTGAGGATGGTGGAGCGGCCGGTCGACCTCGGCGCCGACGGCAAGTATCTGGTCAGCGTCGCCGGCGACGCCAGCGAGATTTTCGACGAAACGCGCAGCTTCGACTACTACCTCGGCGGTACCTTCGCAGCCCTGTCGATCGTGCTGGTGCTGACCACAATCTTCCAGGTCCGCTTCGGGTTGGCGCCGCTGAAACGCATCTCCGAATCGATCGCCGATATCCGTTCCGGCCGCGCCGAGCGGCTGGAGGGTGAATTTCCCGTCGAGATCGCGCCGCTGGCGCGCGAGACCAACGCGCTGATCGATGCCAACCGGGAAATCGTCGAGCGCGCCCGCACCCATGTCGGCAACCTGGCGCATGCCATCAAGACGCCGCTATCCGTCATCGTCAACGAGGCATCTTCCCGTGCCGCCGATCCGTTCGCGACCAAGGTTCTGGAGCAGGCCGACCTGATGCGCGACCAGGTCGCGCATCATCTCGAACGCGCGCGCATCGCCGCGCGCCTCACCATCATCGGCACCGTCACCGAGGTTGCCCCCGCGATCGAGGCGCTGCGCCGGACCATGGAGAAGATCCATCGCGGCCGCGGGATTGCGATTGCGGTCGAGGCCGACCCGCAGGCGAAGTTTCGCGGCGAGCGCCAGGACCTCGAGGAGATGGCCGGCAACCTCGTCGACAACGCCTGCAATTGGGCGGCCTCGCAGGTGTTCATCGAGGTGCTGGTGGAACCGCCGGCCGAGCCTGGCGCGGGTCCGATGTTGCGGATCATTGTCGATGACGACGGGCGAGGCCTGTCGGCGGACGAGCGCGCGCAGGTCTCGCGCCGCGGCCAGCGGCTGGACGAGTCCAAGCCCGGTTCCGGGCTGGGCCTGTCGATCGTGATCGACCTCGCCGCCCTTTATGGCGGGAACCTGACGCTCGGCAGTGCGCCGATCGGCGGCTTGCGGGCGGAACTGGTGCTGCCGGCGGTCTGAAATGCCGTCGCACTATCAACGCGCCATCAAACAGTCATTTGATTTTGTTGATCCGGCGCAAATCCGCATCGATCCGCGATTGCCAGCCCGGCCCTTTCGCTTTGTAGGCATCGAGCACCTGTCCGGACAGCCGGAGCGAGACCAGCTTTTTGGTCGGTGCCTTGTTCGGGCCACGCCCCCTTCGGATCGAGGCCGCAAGCTCCGGGAGTACTTCTGCAAAGGGCTTTGCCTTCGCAATTTCTTCGGCCGTCAGCTCGGGACTCTGAACGTCGTCCCAATCCTTCTTGGTAAAGCCGCGGCCCGGCTTGAACGACTTCTGTCGCTTACCCATCGTTTCGGTTCATCCCACACAATTTTCATCGAATATATTGTAGCTACGTTATAGTTCGATGTCAACCTTAGGTTGCTCGCAGTTCATAGCCATCGCGCATTTGCTCGCAGCCCTGAAAATCTCCGCTTGGAGCCGACCGCCGGGGCGTCTGGCGTTATTCCTAAACGACTTCTTAACGCCGGGGCTTTTATGATGAGGGGCGGACGGTTTTGCCGTCCGCACAACACAAGCATGCTTTCCGGGCGCATGGGCCAGACATCGATCGAGCGGCTGAAGGACTATCTCGTGCAGCTTCCGCCGCAGTCGCAGGCACTGCTGATGCGGGAGTTCGAGCGCGCCATCGAGCGCGGCGAGGACGCCTCGGTCGCCTCCATCGTGCTCGAACAATTGCGCAATATCGTGCGCGGAGCCGACGAGGAGACGCGGCCGCGGACCGAGGATCCGGCGCGGCTGCTGTTCCGTCCGCTCGAGCCGTTTCTGGTCGAAGGCAGTGCTCCGGTCCGCCCCGGCCAAATCCGCCGCTCGTCGCTGCTGCCGGTGTGGCAATGGCTGAACCGCGACGGCGCACCCGAGCCGGCGCGCGAATTCGATGCGGCGCTCGCGAAGGTGCGGGAAACCGGAGCCGCTCACGATCTTGAAATAGCAGTCCGCAAATTTCAGTGCGCGGCGGCGGAGGCGATCTTCAAGATCGTCGCGCCTGGGCAAGGCGGCGACAAACAGCGCGCGCTGGCCCGCGTCGGTCCACCCAATGTGATCGAGGATCTGCTGCCGATCGGTTCGGTCTTGCAGGCTCGCGAAGCGCTGGACTCCTTAGGCGGCAGGCTTGCGAGCTATCTGCGGGTCTTCGCCGATCCGCAGATCGCCTCTGTCAGCGTCGCGCTCAATGTTCCCTCGCTGCAAACGCCGCAAATGCTGCCGTTCGTGCTGTCGATGATCATGCAGCGGCTGACGGCGCCATGGCAAATCATCCGTCTCGCCATCAAGATGGCCGCGTCCGACGACGAGATCCGCGTGGCTGCGACGCCCTACGGCGTTGCCGTCACCATTGCGTTGCACGATCTGTCCAACCTGGCGGCGAGCTTGCGGATGGATATCAAGCGCGGGCAGTTCGAGAACATCGCCGAGCAGCTCAAGACCCTTCACGACGGCGTGCGCGGCTTGCGCACCGAGCTCGATCTGCGCCACGATTCCGCCTGGGGCAGGCAGCTGGCGTCGATCCGGGCCGACATCTCCAACTCGCTGCAGTCGGAAATCGACAGCGTGCCCGGCCGCGTCCGCCGTATTCTGCGCCAGCGTCCCGACAAGGACATTCCGGCCGGCGCCAGGGTCGACGCCAGCGAGGTGGACGAGACCGCCGCATTGATCGATTTCGTCGCGGTGTGCCGCACCTATGCGAGCGAACTCGCGATCAACGAGGTCACACTGCGGACTTATTCGGACCTCCAGCAATATGTCGAGCATTCGACCGAGGCGTTGGTGCAATCGCTGCGCGGCGGCGATGCCAGGGCGCGCGGCTACCGGCAGATGCAGGTCGCTGCCGCGATCCGGTTCTGCGACGTCCTGTTCGGCCATGACTATGCGTCGCTGATGAGCCGGGCGGCGGAAAATGCGGTAACCGGCGAACGCAAGCCCTCGCGCGCCGGATAGGTGAAGAAATCGTAGTACAATTTCCGGTTGACCGATCCCGGCGAGCAACGTACCGTTCGGGCCATTAATCCGGTTTCGGTATTTGATCCGGTGATTGATCTCGCTGAATTTGGGATATGACTGCAGTCATTAATTTCGTTGAATTCGAGAACCGCGTCATCACGGCGAACTATCGAAACCTGATGGTCAAGGCGAGGGTCGTGCTGGTCGACAAGGCCAGTGGCGAGCAGTTGCCCGATCCGGTTGTGACGATTTCGTCGCCGGCGCCCAACGGCTCGCTGCGGATCCGGCTGCCGGATTCCGTCAAAGCCGGCACCTACTATCTCAGGGCGCTGAACGGGCATGGCCAATATGCCGCCCAAAGCGTCCAGTTCGACGTCAGCTGACGCCGGCTTTCACCGATTTTCAGGCTTTATTTGCCAAATTTGCGCTTTGATATTTGTCAATTGCCGGGTTTGGCGCCGGTGGTGTAAAGCGGCGCATTGGCGCTCGGATCCGGGCGCCGCGGAACCGGCTTGATGACCCTGTGGTTCGTTTTCGCGCTGATGACCGCCGCGGCGATCTTCGCGGTGCTTTGGCCGCTGGGCCGGGGCGTCGGGCAGCAAAGCGACGCCAGCGAGGCGGCCGTCTACAAGGATCAACTCGCCGAAGTCGATCGCGACGTCGCCGCCGGCCTGATCGGTTTGCCCGAGGCGGAAGCCGCGCGTGTCGAAATCAGCCGTCGTCTGCTGGCGGCGGCGGACGGCCAGCGCGCGCTGCCGACGGCTTCGAACATCAAATGGCGTCGCGCCGCGGCAATGATCGCACTGGTGGGACTGCCGATCACGGCGATTGCGTTCTATCTTCCGCTCGGCTCGCCGCGGCTCGGCGATTTCCCGCTGGCGGAGCGCAGCCGCACGGCGGACACCACACAGCCGCTCGACAATCTGGTGGCGCAGGTCGAGCAACACCTCGAAAAGAATCCGGCCGATGGCCGTGGCTGGAGCGTGCTTGCGCCGGT
>DATNMT010000344.1:0-18197 GCA_035602495.1 Bradyrhizobium sp. | reverse complement strand
TCCGCGTCACCAGTTCGATGTGATGAAATCCTTGCGCGCGGCCGCCGATAAAGGCGTGCTGGTGATCGTGGTGACGCACGACCTCGGGCTTGCCGCGCGATTTGCCGATACCATCGTGGTGCTGTCGGAGGGGCGGCTGGTGTCGCGGGGCGTTCCAGCCGATGCGCTCTCCGAGCAGGTGATGGCCGAGGTATTCCGGGTCAGCGCTTTTCGCGCGGAATTTCGGCGCGAGGCGGTGATCGTGCCCTGGGCGGAAGTCTGAGGCGGCGATGCGCGGGCGTCTTGCATTCGCATCCCGATCGATCGCGACAGTCTTCGCGCTGTTCGGCGCCGTTTGCCTCGCTCCGGCGCTGGCGGCCGGTCCGCGCATCGCGTCGATGAACCTCTGCACCGACCAACTGCTGGTAACGCTGGCCGATCCCGAGCAGATCCTCGGGCTCAGCCGGTATTCACGGGATGGCTGGCAATCCTATGCAGCGAGCGACGCACGCCATTATCCGATCCTGTCAGGCGGCGCCGAGGATATCCTGGTGCTCAAGCCTGATATCGTCGTCGCCGGTCTGTTCGACAAGCGCTCGACGCGGGAATTGTTGAAAGCGCAGGGGCTTCATCTCGCGGAATTTTCGGTGCCGCGCAACCTCGACGAAGTGAAGGGCCAGATTCGCGAGATGGGCGAGATCGTCCGGCACCCGGATCGCGCCGAGGCCGAAATCGCCCGGCTCGATGCCGCGATGGCGCGGGCGCGAGAGGCCGTGACCGACAGGCATCTTTCCGTGCTGCCGCTGTCGCGGCGCGGCTGGGTCTCGGGGGGCGACAGCCTTGTCAGTTCGCTGTTGTCGGAGACCGGCCTATTCAACGCGGCTTCCGACCTCGGCGTCGGCTTTGGCGGCTACGCCTCGCTCGAGGCGATCCTGAATGCCAGACCGGACTTTCTTCTGGTGTCGGAAGCCGGCGACCGCGCCGAGGACGATGGCCGCGCTTTTCTGCTGCACCCCGCGCTGGAGCGCTTCTATCCGCCGTCCAGGCGCATCGTGATCCCGGAACGGTTGACCGTGTGCGGTGGGGTCATGCTGGCGGATACGCTGGATGTGCTGGTGAGGGAGTTGCAGCGGGTGACGCGATAGAAAAGAGATCCTCAGGACGAGGAAGTGGCGCTCACCCCGTCGACACCGGACCGCCCGCCTTCTTCCACGCATCCATGCCGCCGGCGACATGGGCGGTATTGGGGAGGCCAGCCTGCCTGGCGGCGGCGACCGCCATCGCGGAACGCTCGCCGAAGGCGCAGAAGAACACGACGCGGCGTCCGCTCGCCGCTGCAACCTCGCGCAGCATGCCGCCGGGCTTCAGGCTTTCGCCGATCGAAGGATAGGGCGCATGCAGCGCGCCCGGCAGCATGCCGTGCTTGGCGCGTTCGCTGTTCTCCCGCAAGTCGACCAGCAGAATATCCGGCCGGCCGAGACTGTCGATCGCTTCGCGCGCGGTAAACGACAGGCCCTGCCTCGCCAGATCGTCCTGATGCAGGCCGACATGCATGTTGGCCGGCACCACCACATCCATCATCTTTGGATTCGGCAGTTTCAGGTTGCCCATCAGCTCGATATATTCATCGACCGAGCGCACCTGCAGCCGCGGATTGTAGCGCTTTTCCTCGCCGATGGTGGAGACGGTGTCGCCCTTGTAGTCATGGGCGGGAAACACCATGGTCTCGTCGGGCAGTTTCAACAGCCGGTTGAAGATCGACTCGTATTGCGCTCGCGCGCTGCCGTTCTGGAAATCGGTGCGGCCGGTGCCGCGGATCAGCAGCGTGTCGCCGGTGAAGACGCGATCGCCCATCAAATAGCTGTAGGAATCGTCGGTATGGCCGGGGGTGTACATCACGTCCAGCGTGAGCCCCTCGATCGCCACCTTGTCGCCCTCGGCCACCCGCATCGCCACCACGTCGGCCTTGCTTTGCTCGCCCATGATGGTGACGCAGTGGGTGCGGTCGCGCAGTTCGCCGAGGCCCGTGACATGGTCGGCGTGGAGGTGGGTATCGACGGCCTTGACCAGCCTGAGATCGAGCTCGCGCAAAAGCTGGCAGTAACGGTCGACCTTCTCCAGCACGGGATCGAGGATCAGCGCCTCGCCGCCGGCGCGGCTCGCCAGCAGATAGCTGTAGGTCCCGGAAACGCTGTCGAACAGCTGGCGAAAGATCATGACCGGCGTGGCCTCAATTGATTTTCGACGAACCTTTACGGTCGCACATAACTCCAGCCCTGCTCCTGCAATTCCATCAAATGCACCACGCCGGAGGGAACGACGGTGGCGTCGGGCAGGATCGAGATCGCGTGACCTTCCGTCTTCTCCATGCCCTGCTTGGTGTTGTTGCAGGCGGAAAACTGGATCTTGCCGGGAAACACCATGTCCTTGAGCCGCTTGATGCGGTCCTGCACCGGCGAGGTGTCGGCGCGCAGCATGTGCAGGCCGGGACCATAGGCGACGACGTCGACGTCAACGTCCTCGTTCCTGGCGCGATAATATTCGATCACGTTGGTGGCGTTGTTCAGCACCATGTTCATGACCTGCGGATCGTTCTGGTCGATCTGGATGGCGATGTGATGCGGCTTGCCGTCGGCGTCGGCGCCGGCAGAGGCAAACGCCATCGCCATGATGGCAATAACGGCTGGGCGAAGAGACACGCGCATGAAAAGCTCCTTATGGCCGAACCAATGTATATCCGTTCTCGGTCAGCGCCAGAATCTGCCCGACCCCGACCTGAACCGGCGTCGCGGCGGGGATGATCTCGGGCCGCTTGCCGGTGGTGCGCTCGATGGTGTCGACGGTATTGAGGCAGACGTCGAAGCGCACGCCTTGCGCCACCAGGCTCTCGACCAGCTTGCGGTTGTCATTCTCGGCGCGCAGCAGATCGATTCCCGGACCGAACGTCACCACCTCGATCGCTACCTTATCGGGATCGTAGGCTTTCAGCAGATTGTTGGCGACGCTGATCACGAGACTCTGTTTCTTCGGATCGCTGTCGGAGAGCTGCAGTGCGATGCGGTGCTCGGCGAAAGGTTTATCGGGCAGCGGCGCAGGCTGGGCGCGGGCGGACGAGATCGTTGCTACCGTCAACGCCGCCATCACGCCGCTGCCGAAGGCGTGTACGATCCGTCGATATTTGCAAAACTGGCTCATCCCTGTCCCGCGATGCCTGGATTGTCGTCGACCCCCTTCAGCGTGACGCTGCCGCGTGGATCCGATATTTTCCCCGAACGCAGATGTTTGGCAAAAACGTCCCACACCGGCTTGCCCTGCTGCTCGTTGACGGAGGCCCATCCGGCCACCTTGTAGCTGTTGCCGGCCTCGAGCGCGCGGCCGTTGTCGAGCCTGAGGTCGGAAATCCGCCGCCCGACGCCTTCCGCGGGCGTACAGGTATAGCCAAAACCGCCGACGCGGACCATGTCGCCGCCCTGCTGGTGATACGGGTCCGCGTTGAAGAGATTGTCGCAGACGTCTTCGAGGATGTCCTTGATCTGGCCGCCGGTCATGTTCTGGACGTAGGTTTCGGGATAGGTGATGGCGGTCTCGCTCAGCACGTCCTCCATCGTCACCGGCTGGCCCGGAAGCAGGCTACCGCCCCAGCGAAACCCCGGCGACAGCGCGATCTCGGCGTCGAATTCGTTACGAAGCGCATCGCAGATCAATCGATCGACCGTGCCGCCGAAATTGCCGCGCCGATAGAGCAGCCGATCGGCGGTGATGATCTTTTCCGCGTAGGCCGCCGCATGCGGCTCGCGGATTTTTTCGATCAGCGCTGCCATCGCCGCGTCCGGCTTGAGCAATTCGGAAAATACCGGCAGCAGCCGGTAGCGCAGATCGGCGACACGGCCCCTGGCGAGTTCGAGATCGAGCACGCCCAGAAATTTTCCGCTCGAGCCGGCGTTGGTGACGCGCGTGGTGCCGCCGGCATTGGTTACCGGGATCGGCTGCGGCACGGCGTCGTGGGTATGGCCGCCCAGGATGACGTCGATGCCGCTAACGCGGCTCGCCAGCTTGAGATCGACATCCATGCCGTTATGCGACAACAGCACGACTGCATCGACCTTGTCGTTGCTCCTGAGCGAATTGACCAGTTTCTGCAATTCGTCCTCGCGAATGCCAAAGGTCCAGTCCGGCGTGAAGCGCTTTGGATGCGCGATCGGTACATAGGGAAAGGCCTGGCCGATCACGGCCACGCGATAGCCGCCGAACTCCCTGATGGTGGCCGGCTTGAACACGCGTCCAGACGCTGCATCGAAGGCCCTGGCATCGTTGAAGGCGGCTTCCTCGGTGAGAAAGACGTTCTGCGCCAGGAATTCGCCCTTGAAGCGTTCGAGATTGGCGCGCAGCGCCTTCTCGCCATAGGTGAACTCCCAGTGGCCGGTCATCGCCTCGATGCCGAGCAAGTTCGCGGCCTCGACCATGTCGGCGCCTTGCATGGTGTTGGCAAGCCCCGTGCCCTGCCAGAGATCGCCGCCGTCGAGCAGCAACGCGCGGCCACCTCCCGCATCGCCGCGCAGCCGGTCGATCAGCGTCTTCAGATGCGCGAAACCGCCGAGCTTGCCGAAGCGGGCGGCGGATTTTTCGAAATCGAGATAAGTGAAGGCATAGGCGTCGGCGCTGTCGGGCTTGATGCCGAAGCGGTCGAGGAAGGCGCGGCCGACCAGATGCGGCGGCTTCCCGGCCATGGCGCCGATCCCGAGATTGACGCTCGGTTCGCGAAAATATACCGGCTGCAGCTGCGCATGCGTATCCGTCATGTGCAGGATGCGCGCATTGCCGAAGCGCTCGATATCGTAGACGCTCGTATTGTCGGCGGCGCGCGCCAGCCGGGGCAGCGCCGGCGAGAGCGCGGTTGCGCCCGCAAGCGTCAAAAATTCCCGGCGCCGGATGGTCATGCGAAATCTCCGCGCTTCACGAAGCGCTCAGTGAATCTCGAGCGCCTTCCAGGCTTCTTTCTCGCTGGTGGCCTGATAGATCGAAGCTTTGGCCAGCGCTTCGGCTTCCTTCGACGATGCGACCGCCGCGTCGAAATCGCCCTTTTCGGCGGCTTTCTTCGCATCCGCCAGCGCCGCTGCAGTCGTGGTCCATTGGTTGTGCAAGGCGCCTGCTTCCTTGTTGGCCGCTTCGGCCGCGGCATAGGCGGCCTTGAAATCGGCTTCGGAGGCTGCGGCCAGCGCGGACGTCACGCCTGCGATCAGCAGCAGCGCCGAGGCGATCGAGAGTGTCGATATCCGCATCTTGTCCCTCATGGCCGTGCGCCCGGGCCCGAGATCGGCAGTCCGTTGCTGACATAGGACAAATAATATTCGAGATCGCGGTACTCGTCCGATTGCGGATCGAGCGGCACGCCGCGGATCTGGCTGTTGCATGTGGTGAAGCGCCGGCTGATCGTGCCCATACCGCCCCATTCGGAACGGTAGATCGGCATCGCATTGAGAATCCCGAGCGCGGGCGCCAGTATTTCGGCGCGAATCCGCTCGCCCGGATTCTGCACATGGCAGCTGGCGCAGGAGAAATTGAGTTGCCCGCGCCTCGTGTAGAAATAGCGCTTGCCGTTCTGGTAAGCCTCCAGCGCGCGCGGATCGTTGGGGATCTTGATGTCGAACGGCTTGCCGCGCGACGTGAAGGCCATGTAGGCGGTCAGCGCCGCCATGTCGTCCTTGACATAGGAGATCGGCGCTTCGCCATTGGCCTCGCGGCAGCGGTTCAGCGCCAGCTCCAGCGTCACGACCTTGCCTTCCTTCTCGTCGAAATACGGATAGTTCTGCCGGATGCCGATGCCTCCATTCGGGAAGCAATCGGCGTAGCTCTTGCCGTTCTTGAACGGCTTTGCGAACAGCTCCTTGCCGAGATCGAGCGAAAAATCATAGGGCGGGAATTGCTCTTTTTCTTCCCACTGCCGGTGCATGTCCTCGTTCATCGAGTACGGACCGTTGACGAAATCCTCCAGCTTCAGTTTGGGAAATCTATCGGTGTAGAATTTCTGGAACGCTTTCGCATCGGCGACCGGATCGGGCATATCGACCGCTGCGGACGGCGTGGCGGTCAACGCCAGCGCTGTCAACGCGAGAGCGGCCGAAACAAGATGGATCGCAGATCGCACGTTGAGGTCTCCGCTTCCAAAAAAAGTTACTGGATCTTCGCCGTCGTCGTGTCGCTCTGGCCCTTGTTGTCGACCCAGCTGATTTTCAGGTCGTCGCCCTTCTTGCCGCCCTTGAAGGCGAACTTGACATAGGGGTCCTTGGAGACCGCCGGTCCCCAGTCCGCGACGAACACGGCCTTGCCGTCATATTCGAAAGTCAGTTCCTGGATGAAATGCGGCGGAATCAGATCGCCCTTGGCGTCCTTGACGAATCCGGAATCCATCGGGTGCTGGATCAGCGCCTGGACTTCGGTGGTCTCGCCGCTCGAAGTCGCGCGCACGCGGATGGTCGATGCCATGGAAAATACTCCCTAAAGTGTTCAGCCGCCGCAGCCGCCGACGGTGACTTTGACTTCCTTGGTCGCGCTGTAGAGCTTGCCGCCGGCCTCCACGATCGCGATCACATTGGTGGTCTTCGCCATCTTCAGGCGATTACCCACGCTCGGCAGCGTGCCGGCCGGAATCTTGTAGGACGCGGCAAGCGCGTTCGGATTGTCCGCGACCAGGATCGAGATCGAGGTTACATCCGGCAGTGAGGAACTGACCGAGATCGGAACCACCGCGCCGTTCTCGGCGATCTCCGGCGCATCGAGCTTGACCTTGTCCGACGGCTCGGCGGTCTTGCCATAGAGCGACTTGATGGCGTCGGCGTCGCTCTTCTGCTTGAACGCGTCTTCCGGATATTTGTCGTTGGCCGCGGCCAGCGCCGGCGCCAGGCCGAACGGCACGTTGCCAAGGCCGACCAGCGCGACGGAAACCGCGCCTTGCAGGATCAGGCGCCGCGTGGCGGGAAGGCCGGTGTGGACGATGGTCATCTCAAATTCTCCTAACGGGCGGCGCGCCGTCACAAGGTCTGCAGGAAATCCACCACCGCGTTGATTTCCTGTTCGGTCAAAATGCGGTTGCGTCCGAACGGGGGCATCACGGTCTGCGGATTGCGCCTGGTTTCGTCCGACACGATGGCGACGAGGTCGTTGCGGTCAGGGTATTTGCTTTTGATGTCCTTCAGCGCCGGGCCGATGGTGCCGGGAAGGTCGCCGCCCCTGATCTCGTGGCAGGTCAGGCAATTGCCCTTGCCGCGGTCGAACGCGATCCTCTCGCCCTCGGAGGCGGCCGATTGCGCGCCAGCCGGACTGATCGAGGCAAGCGCGCCGATCGACAGCGCCAAAGCCAGCGTCGGGACAACAGCGCGCCTGGTCGAGAGGTGGTCGGTCAAGGGCGTTTCCCGCTGATTTATTTCGGCTGCATGGTGTCGAGCGGTCCGGTCGTGCGCGGCGTCAGGCCATTGCCTTCGGCTGTCGACATGATCTTGATGCCGGCCGGGTCCGCACATGCGTTCATGCACGTTCTTGCCACCGTATCAGGTCGCGGATCGGTCCAGATGAAATTGTCGCGATTGGGCATTTTGACTTTCGGCAGACTGTCGCGGTCGGCGACGAATTCGTTCGGAACGAGGTCGTTCAGGTTGAGAATATAGGCCGTCAAAGCATAAACGTCATCGGCTGACAATGTGTGCGGCGCAGGCATCGGCATGGCGCGGTTAACGTAATCGAACAAGGTCGGCGCGAACGGCCAAAAGCTGCCGACCGTGAGTTCCGGCCGGTCGTTTTTGAGCGTTCCGGCGCCGCCCACCAGTTTGGGGAAGCGGCCCTCGCCTTCGCCGAAAGTCCCGTGACAGGCGGCGCATTGCTCCGCGAACACCTCGGCGCCTCGCTCGACCGAGCCCTTGCCCGAAGGAAGCCCCGCGCCATCGTCGCCGCGGACGTCGATATCCCACCCCGCAATCTGCGCCGGCGTGGCACCCTCGCCATAGCCGAACTGTCCCGGCTCCGCGGCGCGCGCGAAGCTGTTGGCTGCGATCAGCAGGCCGGCGCCGAGCAGCAGCGCACGCCTAGGCGATCTGAACATCGAACACGCTCCCGTCCGGCTTGACCTGCCAGGTCTGGATCGAATTGTTGTGATAGACCGAATTCGAGCCGCGTATCTTGCGCAATTCGGCGATGGTCGGCTGCACATAGCCGGTCTCGTCGATCACCCGCGATTGCAGCAGCGCCGGCCGGCCGTCCCATTGCCAGGGCAGCGTAAATCGCGTCAGCGCCTTCGACAGCACCGGCTCATGCAGCCGCGCGCTCCGCCAGTTGACGCCGCCGTCGGTGGAAACATCGACGCGCTTGACCTTGCCGGTGCCGGTCCATGCCAGTCCCCTGATTTCGTAAGGACCGGGACTTTGCAGCGGCTTTTCCGGGCAGGGGAATGTGATCACCGACTTGGCGTCGATCAGCCACGTAAAGCCGCGCGAGGTGCCGTCCGGCATCAGGTCGGTATATTTCGAGGTTTCCTCGCGGGAATACCACGGCCGGTCGCCGAGCTTTATGCGCCGCAGCCATTTGATGTTGACGTTGCCTTCCCAGCCCGGCACCACCAGCCGCAGCGGATAGCCCTGTTCGGGCCGCAGCGCCTCGCCGTTCTGCGCATAGACCACGAGGCAATCATCCAGGCATTTGTCGAGCGGCAGGCTGCGGTTCATGTGCGCGCCGTCGGCGCCCTCGACCATCGCCCATTTTGCCTCTCTCTTGACCCCAACTTCTTCGAGCAGCGTCGAAAGCCGAACTCCCGTCCATTCGGCGCAGGAGATCATGCCATGATTGAACTGCAGCGAATTGATCTGGGCGGCGCGCCATTCCATGCCGCCATTGGCCGGGCACTCGATGAAATGGATGCGCGACACCTGCGGAAACCGCACGATGTCCTTCATGGTGAGAACCAGCGGCCGTTCGACCAGGCCATGAATCATCAGCCGATGCTGGTCCGGATCGATATCGGGCCGTCCGGCATGATGGCGCTCGAAGAACAGGCCGTTCGGCGTGATGATGCCGTGCAGGTCCTGCAGCGGCGAAAAGCTGACCGAGGATTCGGTCCCCGCCGACAGCCACGGCACGTTGCGACGGATCACGCCGGCCTCTGTGTCGGCGGGCCGGCCATAGGGCCGGTCGACCACGCCCGGTCCGAGCGATTGCGACCACGGTGCATCCGCGGGCGGGGAAGCCGGCTGCGATTCCGCTTGTCCGGACCTTGCGCCGAGCGCGAGGCTGCCGCTGAGCGCTGCGCCAAGCCCCAGAAATGAGCGCCGGCCCAGCGCCACGCGCGGGCCGCCGGGCTTCGAGAGTAAGGATATTCTGCGCCAGGGGTCGGGCCGCACGTTTCCTTCCCTTCACGGCCATGCCGCCGCATCATTCATTGCTTTTTTGCAGCGGTATCGGCATTGGCTAATTTAGTCAATGCTAAATTATTGATGGCGCGATAACGTGATATCGGCCTCCCGTGGGCGCGGACATCAATCCGGAAGCGAAGAAATGCGAGCAACTGCAGCAACCGCCAGAAAGATTCCCGCCGGCGTCGGCGCCAATGAGGCGGCGGCATTGAAGGAACTGACAAAACAGGCCGGCGATGCCGCACAGCTTTTGAAACTGCTCGGCAACGAGAAGCGTCTTTTGGTGCTCTGCTTCCTTGCCGCGCGCGGCGAGATGACGGTGGGCGAACTGGTCGATGTGGTGAAGCTGAGCCAGTCGGCGCTGTCGCAGCATCTTGGAAAACTGCGCGCCGACGGGCTCGTCACCTTCCGCCGAACCTCGCAGACACTGCATTATCGCGTCATCGACAAGCGGGCGCTGCGCGTATTGCAGGTGCTCAAGGAAATCTATTGCGGGAACCTGAAGTGAAGCGACTGCTGATCGCCGCCCTGTTCGCCGCATGCCCGGTATTTTTCAGTGCGGCGGAGACCGGTTCGCCTTATCCGCCCCTGACGATTCCCCTGAAGATCGATCAGGTGCCGGGCAAGCCGGTGTGGTATTCCACCGGCAATCCCGGCATTCCCGGCAAGGACAATGAGGGCAATACCTCCAACGCCGGATTTGTCGTGACTTCGGATGGGGTCGTGGTGTTCGACGCGCTGGGCACGCCGAGCCTCGGCTGGGCCTTGCTGCAGGAAGTCCGCGAGGTCACGGACAAGAAAATCCGCTACGTGGTGCTGAGCCATTACCACGCCGATCACATCTATGGCCTGCAGGCGTTCAGGGATCATACCGACGCGCTCATCGTCGCGCAGGAACGTTCGGGCGAATACAGGGATAACGACGAGATCGCCGACGAGAAGGCGAGCCAGCGCCTCGACCAGCGGCGAACTGCATTGTCGCCATGGGTTGACGGCAATACCCGCGTCGTTCCGCCGGATCTCACCTTCAACCAGCGCGTGGCAATCGCGCTCGGCGACCGCCGGCTGACGCTGCTCTATGCCGGCCCGGCGCATTCCTCCAGCGACATCATGATGATGGTCGAGCCCGACGGGGTGCTGTTTGCCGGCGACATCGTGCAGAACGGCCGCATCCCCTTCATGAACTCCGACGACGTTTCCACCGTGCAATGGCTTCATGCGCTCGATGAGGTCGCAAAGCTCGACCCGAAATTCATCATTCCCGGTCATGGCCGGACCTCGACGGAAGCCAGTCAGGCGATCGCCTTTACCCGCGATTACATTCAATATCTGCGCGACAGGATGACCGCGGCGGTGCAGAACTGGACCGATTTCGACGTCGCCTATCGTGAAACCGACTGGTCGAAATACCGCGACCTGCCGGCGTTTACGAGCAACAACCGCGGCAATGCCTACCGGATTTATCTGGAACTGGAGCAATCGCAGTTCAAAACGGATAAACCCTGATTAATTCAATCCGGCTCTCTCGAGGCTGACATGGCTGAATTTGTCGTGGAATTCGGCAAGGATGGAAGGCGGGTCGAGCCCGACGGCCGCCTCGACGCGGCGGCGTTCCATCGCAACCATCAGCCGATCCGCGCCGTGCTGCAGCGGTGCCTTGCGGGCAAATCCGGCGACGTGGTCGAGGCCGGCAGCGGCACCGGCCAGCATGTGGTCGATTTCGCCCGTCACATGCCTGACATCGTCTGGTGGCCGAGCGACCTCAACGAGCAGCATCTCAAGAGCATCAGCGCCTGGCAGGCGCATGCGGGGCTTGCAAACATCCGCGCGCCGCTGCGGATCGACCTGTCCGATCCGGCATGGTGCCCCGCCATGCAGGATGGCAGCGGGCCGGCGAATTTGCTGGCGGTGTTCTGCGCCAATGTGATCCACATTGCGCCGTGGCGTGTCGCTGAGGGATTGTTTGCGGGCGCGGGGCGCTATCTGGGTACGGACGGGCGGCTATTGCTGTACGGGCCGTTCAAGCGCAACGGCAAGCACACCTCGGTCAGCAACGCCGTGTTCGACGCAAGTCTTCGGGAACGGGACGGCGAGTGGGGCGTGCGCGATATCGCAGAGCTGGAGAGGCTTGCCGGCAGCGCCCGCCTGGCGCTGACCGAAATCGTCGAGATGCCCGCCAACAATCTGATTCTGCTGTTCGAGCGGCCGAAATCGACCCAAAATCCGGCTGCATAGCGCACGCCCGTTTGCATCGGTTGATCGGGCGGACTGCTGCCATCATAGTGCCTGGAATCAACAAAGCCTTGTGCACGCTCTGGGCGGAAATACCCGATGATCGACTTGACCGCCATGGACGAGATTTTCGACGACGCCCGCGCGCGGTCCAACGTGGTGCGACTGGCGGTGGCGCAAGCGCTGACCGGCGCGAATTCGGCGGTGATCTTCGCCACCGGCTCGATCGTCGGCGCGACGCTGGCTCCGGATATCTCGCTCGCGACCGTGCCGATTTCGATATATGTGGTGGGGCTCGCCGCCGGCACCTTGCCAACCGGCGCGATCTCGCGCGCTTATGGCCGCCGTGTGGCCTTTATCATCGGCACGGGTTGCGGCGTGGCTACCGGCCTGCTCGCCTCGTTCGCCATACTGCATGCCTCGTTCGCGTTGTTCTGCTGCGCGACCTTCCTCGGTGGTCTCTACGGCTCGGTGTCGCAGTCCTATCGTTTCGCCGCCGCCGACGGCGCCAGCGCATCGTTCCGGCCGAAAGCCGTGTCGTGGGTGATGGCCGGCGGCGTGTTCGCCGGCGTGCTCGGTCCGCAACTCGTGCAATGGACGATGGATATCTGGCTGCCTTACCTGTTCGCCTTCTCTTTCGTTGTGCAGGCAGTGGTAGCGCTGGTCGCAATGGCGATTCTCTCCGGCGTCGACGCGCCAAAACCCGCGCCCGCGGATCTGCACGGCGGCCGGCCGCTGATCGAGATCGTGCGGCAACCGCGCTTCATCGCCGCGGCCATCTGCGGCATCGTGGCCTATCCGATGATGAACCTGGTGATGACATCGGCGCCGCTGGCGATGAAGATCTGCGGGCTTTCCGTCACCGATTCCAACTTCGGCATCCAGTGGCACATCGTTTCGATGTTCGGGCCGAGCTTCTTCACGGGTTCCCTGATCGCGCGGTTCGGCGCTCCGAAAATCGTCGCGACAGGGCTGTTGCTGGAAGCGGCCGGCGCGACGATCGGGTTGACCGGCGTCACCGCCTTGCATTTCTGGGCCACGCTGATGGTGCTCGGGGTGGGCTGGAACTTCGGCTTCATCGGCGCTTCCGCGCTGGTGCTGGAGACGCACCGGCCGCAGGAGAAGAACAAGGTTCAGGCCTTCAACGATTTCCTGGTGTTCGGCATGATGGCGATCGGCTCGTTTTCTTCCGGCCAGCTGCTGGCGAATTACGGCTGGTCCGCCGTCAACATGGTGGTGTATCCGCCGGTGCTGCTGGGACTGACGGTCCTGACGCTGGCGTCGTTCGCCAGGCGCCGGCGCAGGCTGCGGACGCTGCCCGACTTTCCCGAACCAAGTATTTGATCGCTGCCCTCTCGGGGTCGCAGCTTGAGCGCTGGAGGATTGATGCCGACGCGAGAACGCCTGAATGAATTTATCGCGCTGGTGGAGACCGGCGATCACGTCGGCGCCATCGAGCGCTATTACACCGAGGATTCCAGCATGCAGGAAAACGCCGCGCCCCCGCGCGTCGGTCGCGACGTGCTGGTCGCGCATGAGAGCGCCGTTCTCGCGCGGATGTCGCATGTCTATTCCAGGGCGGTGACTTCCGTGGTCGAGGGCGACCGCGTCGCCATTCACTGGATCTTCGAGCTCACGGAAAAGTCCGGCAAGGTGCACCGCTTCGACGAGATCGCGTTACAGGAATGGCGCGGCGACCGGATCTTTCGCGAGCGGTTTTTTTACGAGCCGGCCCGGCCGAAGGCCTAACGCGTCACACTTCGACAGCGATCGAAGCATTGCAATCGCTGATCTACTAATAGTTGTCGTCATGGCCGGGCTAGTCCCGGCCATCCACGTCTTGGACACACCGTGAAGTAAGACGTGGATGCCCGGGACAGGCCCGGGCATGACGGTGCAAAAAGCAAAAGAAGAAAAAACGTTGAACAATCCAGAAGAAATCGCGATCGACGAAACCTCCGCCCGTTACGACGGCTGGCGGATCGTCGCGGTCTGCTTTGCGGTGGCGACCTTCGGCTGGGCGTTCGGCTTCTACGGCCAGAGCGTCTATCTCGCCGAACTGCATCGCCTGCACGGCTGGCCGGCCTCGCTGATCTCCTCAGGCACGACGTTCTTCTATCTGTTCGGCGCGGTGCTGATCGCCTTCGTCGGCGAGGCGGTAGGCTCATTCGGCCCGCGCAACTGCCTCGTCGCCGGCATCCTGGCGATGGCGGCCGCCGCCGTCATGATGGGGCAGGTGGCGTCGCCCTGGCAGCTTTATCTGGCAAACGCGCTGCTGGCGTTCGGCTGGGCCGGCACCAGCCTCGGCGTCATCACCAATACGCTCGGCCTGTGGTTCGACAGCAAGCGCGGCATGGCGATCAGCCTTGCGCTCAACGGCGCAAGTTTCGGTGGCATTATCGGCGTGCCGCTCCTGGTCCTGGCCGTCGCGCATTTCGGGTTTGCCGGTGCCATGATTCTGGCGGCGATGGTGATGGTCGCGGTGATGATTCCGGTGATCCTGATTTTTGTCGGCCGCCCGCCCGGCCACAGTCTGATCGCGGTATCGGCGACCGCCGAAATGCCGTCGGCCGCGCGAATTCGCGCCCACGCCTTGCGCGATGTCGCGTTCCTGAGCGTTTCGATCGCGTTCGCGCTGGTGCTGTTCGCGCAGGTCGGCTTCATCGTTCATCTGATTGCCTTCCTCGATCCGATTATCGGACGTGCCCATGCCGCGACCGCGGTGGCGCTGTTGACCGCGATGGCGATGGCCGGGCGCGTGTTGTTCTCGACCGTGATCGATCGCCTCAACCAGCGGCTGGCCTCGGCGATCTCGTTTGCAAGCCAGGCGGTCGCGCTTCTCATCATCATCCATTCGCGCGACGAAATCGTGCTGATCGCATGTTGCGCGCTGTTCGGCTTCTCGGTCGGCAATCTGATCACGCTGCCGTCTTTGATCGTGCAGCGCGAATTCGATCCGCGCTCGTTCGGCGTGCTGATCAGCCTGATCACGGCGATCAATCAGGTCACCTATGCGTTCGGCCCGGGCGTCATCGGCGTGCTGCGCGATGCGTCGGGCAGCTACACGCTGCCGTTTTACGGATGTATCGGGCTGGAGTTGATTGCGGCGGGGCTGATCATGGTGCGGGGAAGCCGCCAGCGGGACGGTTGAGTCGTCATTCCGGGGCGATGCGAAGCATCGAACCCGGAATCTCGAGATTCTGGGTCTGGTCCTTCGGACCATCCCGGAATGACGAGGAGCTACGCCACCCGCTGCCTCAGCAGATCATCCAGATCGAGCCGGTGCGTGAACATCGCAAGCTTCCCGTCCGCAGTGCGCGGCCATTGCTCCTTCGGCCGGTCCCAATAGAGCTCGACGCCGTTTTCGTCGGGGTCGCGCAAATAGAGCGCCTCGCTGACGCCATGGTCGCTGGAGCCGTCGAGCGGGATGCCTGCGGCGATCAGGCGATGCAGCGCGTCCGCCAGCGCGGGCCGGGTCGGATAAAGGATGGCGGTGTGAAAAAGCCCGGTCGTTCCCGGCGGCGGCGGATGGCCGCCTTTGCTTTCCCAGGTGTTGAGGCCGATGTGATGATGATAGCCACCGGCCGAGATGAACGCCGCGCCCGAACTCAAGCGCTGCGTCAGCTCAAACCCCAGCACGCCGCAATAGAATCCCAGCGCGCGGTCGAGATCGGCGACCTTGAGATGGACATGCCCGATCCGGGTGCCGCCGATGATGGGTGGATTTTCCGGCATTGGCGTTCTCCGTTGGTCTTTCTTACCTCGCCCCGCTTGCGGGGAGAGGTCGGATGGCGCGCATTAGCGCGCAATCCGGGCGAGGGGGACTCTCCACGAGTCCTATATGGGGAGAGAGCCCCTCACCCCAACCCTCTCCCCGTAAAGAACGGGGAGAGGGAGAGGCGACAGCGGTCTTCACTCACGCAAGCTCCGACACTTCCCCCGCCGGCAGTTCGAACTCAAACGTGTTCAGCGTCATCGACACCAGCGTGTAATAGCCGCACAGCCCGATGATCTCGACCAGCCCGCGCTCGGTCAGCACCTTCACGGCCTCGTCGTACAGCGCCTTGGCAACGCCGTGGCCTTCGTGCAGCGACTTGGAGACGTCGTAGATCATCTGGGCCTTGGGGTCGTCGAAATGCGGCGTGCGGCGATCGCGGATGGCGTCGATCGCTTTCGGGTCCATGCCGCCCTGCAGTGCCAGCCGCTTATGGGCATACCATTCGTAATGCGAGGTCCAGTGCCGCGCGGTGACCAGGATCGCGATCTCCGACAGTTTTGCCGGAAACAGCGTGTCGAAGCGCAGGAAGCCGCCGAGGCGGGTGGCGTGCCGCGCCATTTCCGGGCTGTTGAGCCAGGCCATCATCGGCGGCGGCGGCTTGCCGCGCTTGCCGGCGATCGACTCGTCGTAGGTTTGTTTCTGGTCGGCGTTCATTTCGCCAGGCGAAAGCAACTTCAACCGCATGTCCGTTTCCTCTGGTTTTTCAAGGCTTGCAGTCCAGCGAATACACCGGATCGGTGATCATGGCCACATGCGCTGCCGCATAGGCGCGGCCCAGAGACATATTGAATTCCGCCATCCGATGGCTAAGGTCGATCCAACATCGCAAGGAAACGCCCATGACCGACCTGGAAAAATTTCGCCGCGAAACCCGTGAATGGCTGGAGGCCAATTGCCCGCCGGAGATGCGGCGGCCGATGACATCAGACGAAGACACGTTTTGGGGCGGCCGCAATACCAAATTCTCTTCCGAACCGCAGCGCGTCTGGTTCGAGCGGATGCGCGACAAGGGCTGGACCGTACCGCACTGGCCGAAGGAATATGGCGGCGGCGGCCTCGATGCCGAAGAGACGAAGATCGTGCGCCAGGAGATGGCAGCAATCGGTGCCCGCCAGCCGCTGACCTCGTTCGGTATCTCCATGCTCGGTCCGGCGCTGCTAAAATACGGCACCGACCCGCAGAAGAAGGAGCATCTGCCCAAGATTGCCGCCGGCCTGATCCGCTGGTGCCAGGGCTATTCCGAGCCCAACGCCGGCTCCGACCTCGCCTCGCTACAGACCCGCGCCGAAAGCGACGGCGACGATTTTATCATCAATGGGCAGAAGATCTGGACCTCTTATGCGAATTACGCCGACTGGATTTTTTGCCTCGTCCGTACCGACGCGAGTGCCAAGAAGCATGACGGCATCAGTTTTATTCTGTTCGACATGGCCTCCAAGGGCGTCTCGACAAAACCGATCCTGCTGATCTCCGGCCGCTCGCCGTTCTGCGAGACGTTCTTCGACAATGTGCGGGTGCCAAAATCCCATGTGGTCGGCACCATCAACCGCGGCTGGGACGTGGCAAAATATCTGCTGCAGCACGAGCGCGCGATGATTTCGGGGATGGGCGAGCGCGGGGTCGGCCGGCCGCTCGGCCAGGTGGCGGCGGATTCGATCGGCACCGACGAGCAGGGCCGGCTGGAAGACCCGATGCTGCGCGGTCAGATCGCAAGCTTCGAGATCGACGAGGCGGCGCTGGCCGCCGCAGCGGAGCGTGCGGTGGATCTGGCGAAAGCTGGGCAATCGCATCCGGCGTTCTCTTCGGCGATGAAATATTACGGCACCGAGCTGAACAAGCGCCGCTACGAAATCCTGATGTCGGCAGGCGGCGTCGATGCGCTGGAATGGGAAAGCGAGCGCTCCAAAGGCGGCGCCCGCCCCCGCGCCTGGCTGCGCACCAAGGCCAACTCGATCGAGGGCGGCACATCCGAGGTCATGCTCGGGATCGTCGCCAAACGGATTCTCGATCTGCCGGGGGCGTGAGCCGTGCGCACATTACAACAGCCGTCATTCCGGGGCGCGACGCAGTCGCGAGCCCGGAATCCATAACCACGATCGGGAGTATGGATTCCGGGCTCGCGCCAAGGGGCGCGCCCCGGAATGACGAAAGAAATAACAATCCCAAACATCTCTGAACCGGAATCCCTCAAAATGGCCCTCGTCCTTACCGAAGAACAGTCGATGCTGCGCGACAGCGCGCGCGGGCTCATCGGCGACAAGGCGCCGGTGTCGCATCTGCGGCAATTGCGCGATGCGAAGGACTTGACCGGATTTTCCCGCGACCTCTGGAAGACCTTCGCCGAGATGGGATTTTCGGGCCTGCTGGTGCCGGAAGATTTCGGCGGCAGTGGGCTCGGCTGCGTCGAAGCCGGTGTGGTAATGGAGGAAATCGGCCGCACCTTGATGCCGTCGCCGTTTCTTGCAACGGCCGTGCTCGCGGCCTCCGCTTTGTCGCGCGGCGGCAGCGCCGCGCAGAAGGCCGAACATCTGCCGAAAATCGCCGATGGCTCGTTGCTCGCCGCGCTCGCCATCGACGAGGGTACAAAACATCGTCCGTTGATGACCAGGATGCAGGCGGTACGCTCCGGCAATGGTTTTCGGCTCAACGGCGACAAGGCATTCGTGGTTGACGGGCACACCGCGGATCTGATGATCGTGGCGGCGCGCACCGCAGGCACGGCCGGCGAACGCGACGGGGTGACGCTGTTTTTGGTCGACCCCAAGACAAAGGGTATCGACATCGAGCGCCCCGCGATGGTCGATTCGCACAAT
>DATNMT010000341.1:0-4127 GCA_035602495.1 Bradyrhizobium sp. | reverse complement strand
CGCGGCTGAAATCTTCCGCCACGATCTCATTGAGAAAATTCGTCAGCTCGGCGCCAAGGTTCGCCGCGCAGCCCCGGCTTCGGCGAGCTCGCCACTGGGGCCGAGACTCGATCAGCCGCGCGAGCTGTTGCGCCGGCCGGTCGCCCAGCCGCAACTCATGCGCCGCGCCTTCAGCACGCAAGCGCCGCGCGCGCTGTTGATCGGTTCATCGACCGGCGGTCCGCAGGCGTTGATGGCGATGGTCACCGAACTCGGCCTCGTGATCGATCGTTTTCCCGTGCTGATCACCCAGCATATGCCGCCGACATTCACGACGATTCTTGCCGAGCATCTGGCGCGCTCGAGCCGGCGGCCGGCGCGCGAAGCGCTCGATGGCGAGATCATCAAGGCCGGCCAGATCTATCTTGCGCCGGGCGGCCGCCATATGCGCGTCGTCCGCCATGGCTGCGATGCCGCGATCGCGCTCGACGATGGGCCCCCGGTCAATTTCTGCAAGCCCGCGGTCGACCCGTTGTTCAGCTCGGCGATCGATGTCTGGCAGGGCGGCGTCCTGGCGCTGGTGCTGACCGGCATGGGTTCGGACGGCATGCGCGGCGGCAGGGAAATCGTCGCGGCCGGCGGCAGCGTGATCGCGCAGGACGAAGCATCGAGCGTGGTGTGGGGCATGCCGGGCGCGGCCGCCAACGCCGGCATCTGCGCGGCGATCCTTCCCCTCAATCAAATCGCACCGAAGCTGGTCCGCTTGTTCTCGGGAGATCGTTCGTGACGCCGATCGACTATGAGTTTCTGCGCAAGCTCCTGAAAGAGCGCTCCGGCCTCGACTTGTCCGCCGACAAGCAATATCTGGTCGAAAGCCGGCTAATTCCGCTCGCCCGCAGGGCGGGGCTGACCGGCATCGCCGAACTGGTCGCGAAAATCAAGGCTGGCTCGGCCGCGCTGACCAGCGAAGTGGTCGAGGCGATGACCACCAACGAGACCTTCTTTTTCCGCGACAAGATTCCGTTCGATCATCTGCGCGAGAGCATCCTGCCGGCGCTGGTGCAGGCGCGCGCCAGCCGCCGCTCTCTTCGGATCTGGTGCGCGGCTTCCTCCACCGGACAGGAGCCCTATTCGATCGCGATGTGCGTGAAGGAATTCGCCGGCCTCGCCGGGTGGCGGGTCGAAATTGTCGCGACCGATCTGTCGCAGGAAGTGCTCGAGAAATCGAAAGCGGGCATCTACAGCCAGTTCGAGGTGCAGCGCGGCCTGCCGATCCAGATGCTGGTCAAGTATTTCACACAGACGGGGGAGCTGTGGCAGCTCAAGCCCGATCTCCGCGCCATGGTGCAGCACCGGCAGCTCAACCTGCTGCAGGATTTCTCGCAGCTTGGAACGTTCGACGTGATCTTCTGCCGCAACGTCCTGATCTATTTCGACCAGGACACCAAGGTCGCCGTCTTCGATCGGCTGGCCAGGATGCTGGAGGCGGACGGCGTGCTGCTGTTGGGCGCGGCTGAATCCGTGGTCGGGATATCCGACGCCTTCAAGCCCTATCCGGAGCGCCGCGGCCTTTACCGGGTCAACGCCGACCGCACGGCGCGCGCAGGTGCCGGCGCCATGCCGCCGGGTTTGAAGGTGGTTGCGGCGCGCTGAGCCATAGCGTTTTCGAGCGAAGCGGCGCCCGGTTCGCGTGAAGAAACAAGCCATAGCGTTTTCGAGCGAAGTGGTGCCCGGTTCGCGTGAAGAAAACGCGTCAAGACAAAATGCCTACAGGATCGCGTGCGGCAGGAACCGCGAGCTATTGCCGGTAATCGGGTTCTCGTCTTCGCGGATCGATAGTCCGCAAGGCGTATGATCGACCAGCCAGCTGCCGACCACGGGATACTGGTTCGAAAAATTCGGCAGCGGCGCCGGCGCCTGACGAACGAAGCCCTCGGCGCCATAGGGTCCCTCCTGGTCCAGCACCGCGACGCCATCGCTGACCAGCGTGATGTTGGCGCCCTCGCGCGAATAGAGCGGCTTGCGCACGAAGGACGCGCCGAGGCATGCGGCGTTCGGATCGTCCTCGAAATAGGCCGGCAGCAGATTGGGATGATCGGGAAACATCTCCCACAGCAGCGGCAAAATGCCCTTGTTGGAGAGGATGGCTTTCCACGGCGGCTCGATCCAGCGCGTCGGCGCTTTTGCCAGCCGCGCGCCGAATTCGTCGTGAAACATCCATTCCCAGGGATAGAGTTTGAACGCGAGCTCGATGGCGCGATTGTCGAGATCGACGAAGCCGCCGTCATCGCGCCATCCGATGTCGGCGATGTCGATCAAGGTGGTGGTGAGGCCGGCCTGCCGCGCGGTGTCCTCGAGATAGGCCAGCGTGCCGGCGTCCTCCTCGTTTTCGGTGGTGCCCGTTAGATGCAGACGGCGTTCGGCGCCGAGCTTTTTCCAGGCCTCGATCAGGCGTTCATGAATCGAATTGAACTGGTCGGCGCGCGCCGGAATGATATGCCGCTCGATCGCCTGCTCCAGCCAGGTCCATTGAAACACCGCCGCCTCGAAGATCGAGGTCGGCGTGTCCGCGTTGTATTCCAGCAGTCTTGCCGGGCTCCGGCCGTCAAAGCTGAGGTCGAGCCGGCCATAGAGGCTGGCCTCGTCGCGGTACCAGCTTTCGGCGATCAGCGGCCAGAACGCTTCCGGTATTTTCAGGCGGCGCAGATATTCCTCGTCGTCGACCGCAACGCCGACGAGTTCCAGGCACATCGCGTCGATCTCGGCCGTGGGGGCCTCGATCTGGCGTTCGATTTCGTCGAGTGTGAAGGCGTAGCAGGCGCGTTCATCCCAATAGCGTTCGCCATCGATGGTGTGAAAATCGAACCCGGTTTCGGCAGCGGTCTGGCGCCAGTCACTGCGCTCGGGGCAGGGAAGGCGCTGCATGGCTGGCCGCTAGCCGCCACCATGCGCGTGACCGTGACCATGCCCGTGAAACCGATGCAGCCCGCCGCCGAAGCCGCCATAGGTGACGCGGCAATATTCCCGCAGCCGCACGTCCGGCTCGCGGTAAGGCTCCCCGACGAGTCCGGGGCCGCAATCGCGCCGCACAAATCCCATCGAGACCGCGCCGATGGCGGATGTCCCCATCATGGTCAGAACGACGCGGCGCGAGCGTTTCATGGTGCGGTCCCCGGGTACTTCAAGGAATGTTCGGAACGAACGATAGTTTCCATCAGCCGGAGCCAGCGAGGCAAGCGAAAGCAGGCCGCTTCACGGCATCGTGTCGACGGTCGGCGCGCTCGTCCGGTGATGTGCGCGCCGCTCCCGATCACTTCTCCAGCGTCACCAGCGTGATGCCGTTCACCAGACTGTTGGCCAGCAGCCAATTGCCGTCGCGGGTGACGGACGTGTTACGCACGATGTTGCCGCCTCCGGGGATCGCCCAGCTCTGGAATTTCTCGGTTTTGGGATCGAAGCGCACTACCGTGTTCGGGGTCGAGCCGGACTCGCTGTACCAGATGACATCGTTGATTGCGGAGATACCGTAGGGCTCGGACTTCGGCCCGCTCGGCGACTGCCATTCCATCACCTTGCCGGTTGTGGGATCGAGCCGGCCGAGATAGCCGCGCGCGAAATCGGTGTACCAGACGATGCCATCGCTGGTGAGCGTGATGCGCCGCGGGCGCGCCGCCGCATCCGGCAACGGATACTCGTGAAATTCCATCGTCTTGGTATCGATGCTGCCGATCTTGTTGATGCCGAATTCGTCGAAGAACATGATGCCGTTCGAATTCAACGCCATGCCGTAGGGGCGTGCACCTGCGGTCGGCGGCGTCAGCAGTTTGATCTCGCCGGTCTTGGGGTCGAGACGTCCGATCCGGTTGAGGTTCTGCATCGTGAACCAAAGGATTCCGCTGTGGTCGAACATCAGCGTATGCGGATCGCCCGACTCCGGCGTCGGGTATTCGGTGACCGCTCCCGTCTTCGCGTCGAGCTTGCCCATCAGCGACCCGGTGTTGCCGGTGTACCAGATGTTGCCGTCCTTATCTTCCATCAGGCCGTGCGGTCCGGAATGCTCGGTCTTGAGATGGAATTCCTTGATCTCGCCGGTCGTGGGATCGACCCGGCCGAGCACATTGGCCAGTTGCCCGGTGTACCAGAGCGCG